>JAEYRC010000041.1 GCA_023409675.1 Bacteroidota bacterium | reverse complement strand
ACCTCACCTTTACCAACCACCTCGATGTTGCGCGGATCGCCTATTGCACCTTTGGCAATTCACATCCGTTTCGGATACGTATTGTTAATAAATTCAACGACAATTACGATCACTATTATATCAAGCAGGCCGATGCTTCGCGTGCCTATGGGCTGGAACTGGAACATATTTTGTCGCCCGACCGGATCACCTTCTTTACCAGCCGCAATACCCTTGTAGAAGAACATATACCCGGAATTCCGGGAGATGTTTTTATTCAACAATACCTGGAGGATGCTTCTACCAATAAGATCCGGTTTGCTAAAGAATTCATCAAATTTAATGAGCGCTGTTTCGTCAGGCTACTTGGTGATATGCGCGCCTATAATTTTGTGGTGGAGATGACGCCGGATATCGAAGATTTTCAATACCGTATCCGGGCGATTGACTTTGACCAGCAATCTTATGAAGGCCGGATGAACCTGTACCGCCCGCAGTTTTTCAAGGATAATACGAAACTGGTACAGTTGGCGATGAAATACCTCAATACCGATTCCATCGCACAGTACCAGTCGGAAGAGCGAACGATGATGGCGTACCGGCTCGCCACCAACCGGCACCGGATCATGGACCTGCTATCATCGATGTTTCGCGATGAAATTGCCCCGCGGGAAAAAGTTGCCCAGCTAAGAGATGAACTTGGTTCATTCTATCAGACATCCTATTTCAGAAAATGTTCCATCATGGGTCAGCTTTTAAAACGACATCTTAAACATACGCTTACCAGAAACCTGAAATTGCTGCAGCAAACCATGGGACGTTTATAGGCTATTTTCTAAAATCGGCATTTACCGTTATCTTTGCCGCTCATTAAAGGCTGTTTATCAAAATATACAACATTATGGCATCAAAAAAGATCCTCGACATTCTTGGCGATAAAGCGGAATACCTCCTTTCACATACCAGCAAAACCGATGATAAAAGTACGCTCACCCTACCCTCACCGGAACATGTAGAAGAAATCTGGGTGAATTCAAACAGAAGCAACCAGGTATTGCGCAGCATGCAGGCTCTGCTGGGGCATGGTCGCCTGGCTAATACCGGCTATATTTCCATTTTCCCGGTTGACCAGGGTATTGAACATAGTGCCGGATCAGCATTTTCACCCAACCCTATTTATTTTGATCCTGAAAATATTGTAAAGCTCGCCATCGAAGGAGGTTGCAATGCCGTAGCATCAACTTTTGGTGTACTGGGTATTATGAGCCGCAAATATGCTCACCGTATTCCGTTCGTGGTAAAAATCAACCACAACGAGTTCCTGAGCATGCCTAACCGTTATGATCAAACGCTTTTCGGGACCGTTAAAGCCGCATGGAATATGGGAGCTGTTGCCGTTGGCGCAACCATTTACTGGGGCAGCGCGGAAAGCGCCAAGCAATTAAAGGAAATCGCCGAAGCTTTTGAACTGGCGCATGAACTGGGTATGGCCACTATCCTGTGGTGTTACACCAGGAACAACGCGTTCAAGGTCGATGGTATCGATTATCATACATCAGCGGATCTGACCGGACAGGCGAACCACCTTGGGGTAACGCTTCAGGCTGATATCATCAAACAAAAAATTGCTACCAACAATGGCGGCTATCTTGCCACCAAACATGGTAAAACATCTCCAATCGTTTACGATAAGCTTACCAGCGATCATCCGATCGATCTGTGCCGTTACCAGGTACTGAATTGCTACAGCGGTCGTATTGGTCTGATCAACAGTGGTGGTGAAAGTAAGGGATCATCAGATCTTACCGATTCTGTGGTTACTGCAGTGGTGAACAAACGTGCCGGCGGAATGGGCCTGATCCTGGGCAGAAGGGCATTTCAGCGTCCGTTCAATGAAGGTGTTGAATTGCTGCATGCCACGCAGGATGTTTATCTGGATAAGGATATTACCATCGCTTAAGGCAAAGATGAATTCAAACATCCCTGTTCATTAAACGGGAATAACTAATAACTATAAAGCGGATAACATGTTGTTATCCGCTTCTTTTGTGGGAAGTCTGTCTTATTATCTGCGCGTATTGGATCAACATCTGCGCTATCTGCAGAAACTTATCAGCTTATCAAACCAATTGCTTCAAAAACACCGGAAACGCTTTCGCCCAGGAAGAAACATCATGTTTGCCATCGGCCAGTTGCAGATAGGTAATATCCCGGCCTTCCTTATAACCTTTTAAAATCAGTTCTTTCATAACATCGATCGTATCATCAACCGAATCGATAACGCCATTTTTGTTGCGGTCATCTTTTTCATCCTGCAGTCCGCATTGAAAAAAGAATTTCAGGCCGGGCTTATACGCACCTTCACGGATCTGCCGGTGCATGAGGCGGTCGGCAAAGGGGTCGAAATCTTTATCCACTGCATCCCGTGAGCGCCACCAGAGTGAACCTGAAAACACGGCAACCTGGCTGAAGACATCCGGGTTGTTCCAGACTATATCCAAAGCGCTTAATCCACCCAGTGAAAATCCGGCAAAAGCATGTGAAGTAATATTCTGATCTGGAAACTGGGCGTAAATATAAGGGAGCAGCTCATTCAGGATAAATTGCTGGTATGTAGATGCCAGGCCTCCCCTGCCCTTATAATCCGGAGCAACCGCCATACCATATTCATCCATCCGTTTTTCACCGCAATGAATACCGGCAAAAATTACGGGCGCATCATTCAGAACTGACGGTAACAGTGAAGGAAAATCCATTTTTTCCAGGTCCTGCCCATCATTGATCAGGCAGAGTTTATAATCGGGCTGAACACTGAGGTTTCCGCAATAATATAGGTCAATCTTAACTATCCGGTCGAGGAGCAGAGAAGCGAATTGCCTGTTGATTACGGTAACGGGCAGGTCGATTGTTGTGTTCATGCGTGCAAAAGTACGGATAAGCGAACCGATAATACGGCCCTAAAAGGAAGTTTGTTTATATAAAACCGTTCCAATAAATTTGGTCAGGGTGTTATGGAAGTGTAAATGGCCGGTGATACAGAATGTGCTTTAGACTATTTCAAACTTCAATTTACTGTACATGAAAAAGATCGGGATACTTTTCGGCCAGGAAAGAAGCTTTCCCATGGCTTTTATTGAACGGGTCAATAGCCGTCAGGTCGATGGTGTTATCGCAGAACCGGTTCGGATTGATAAGGTCATACAGGGCGCTTCCGACGAATATGCGGTGATCATCGACCGGATATCGCAGGATGTTGAATTTTACAGAGCCTATCTTAAAAACGCGGCTATCTGCGGAACGGCCGTTATCAATAATCCTTTCTGGTGGAGCGCGGATGAAAAGTTCTTCAACAACGCGCTGGCCGTAAAAATTGGGGTTCCCGTACCCAAAACCGTTATACTGCCATCGCGGGAACATCCTGCCGACACCAGCGACCAGTCGTTCAGCAACCTGGCATATCCGCTCGACTGGGAAGGCATTTTCAACTATGTCGGCTTTCCCGCATATATGAAACCTTATGCCGGTGGCGGCTGGAAACATGTTTATAAATTACATGATATGGATGATTTCTATACCAAACATGCTGAAACCGGTCAACTGGTTATGCTGTTGCAGGAGGAAATCATTTTTGAAGAATACTACCGTTGCTATTGTATTGGTGGAAAGTACGTGAAGATCATGCCCTATGAGCCCCGTAATCCATTTCATTTACGCTATGTGAGCGACTTCAACCCTTCCGCGGAACGGCTTAAACAAATGGAAGAAATTGTGCTTAAGCTCAATACCTTCCTTGGCTATGATTTCAACACAGTTGAACTGGCGGTTCGCGATGGAGTACCTTATGCAATTGATTTTTGTAATCCTGCACCCGATGCCGAACGGACGAGTGTAGGGGAAGAAAATTTTGAATGGGTGGTGGATACGGCTGCAACATTCGCGATCGAAAAAGCCCTTTCGCATGAACCCGGCAAAGACAACCTGACCTGGGGTGAATTTCTCAAACGGGCGACACAAAAAAAATCTCTTACCTAATTCAAATATCCTAAACCTGCATGGCCAGTATCAATTATAAAACCTTTACCCTCGGTATCGAAGAAGAGTATATGGTCACCGACCCCGACACGCGGGAGTTGAAAAGTCATGAACAGCGGATCGTAACAGAAGGACAAAAAGTTATCCGCGATAAGGTGAAAGCCGAGATGCATCAGGCCGTGGTGGAAGTGGGAACCGACATCTGCATGGATATCGATGAAGCCTATAAAGATGTTGGTGTATTGCGTAAAACTATCGCGGGGATTGCCGGTTCGCTGGGGTTTCAGGTAGGCGCTTCAGGAACACATCCCTTCAGCCACTGGCAAAGTCAACTGATCACCGATCATGCGCGTTATTATGAAATTGTGAATGAGCTGCAGGAAGCCGCGAGAAGCAACCTGATCTTCGGCCTGCACGTACATGTGGGCATGGAAAACCGTGATATCGCCAATCATATTGCCAACTCAACCCGTTATTTTCTTCCGCATATTTATGCGCTCAGCACCAACAGTCCCTTTTGGGAGGGCCGCAGCACCGGGTATAAATCCTTCAGAACAAAAGTCTTTGATAAATTTCCGCGCACCGGCATACCCGAAACCTTCGAAAGCATAGAAGCGTACGACAATTACATCAAACTTTTGGTAAAAACCAACTGTATTGATAACGCGAAAAAAATCTGGTGGGATCTTCGGGTGCATCC
>JAEYRC010000037.1 GCA_023409675.1 Bacteroidota bacterium | reverse complement strand
GCATCTGGACGAGCTACTATGCCAGCTCGGTTTATTCCCGCGGTGCCATGATCGTGTCGATGCTTCGAAGCCTTTTGGGAGACGAAAAATTTTACCAGGCCTGCAGAAACTACCTCAATGATCCTGCACTCGCCTATAAGTCGGCCACAACAGAAGACCTGAACGCGCATTTTAGCGCCGTTGCGGGCTTTGACCTGACCCCTTTTTTCGACGATTATGTATATGGTACCGGCTATCCCAGCTACCAGGTTAATCACGGGCGTAACGGTAACCGGCTCACGATTCAGGTGGTGCAAACCGGCAGAACTTCCTCAAACCGATCGTTCATGCACACGCCCGTTGTGGTTCGGGTGCGCAATAGTGCGAATACAAAAGATACCACCATCGTTATTTACGATCAGGGAACAGCAGTTTCAAAAGCAGGCGATGGAGTCAGTCCGTCTAAAGCAGGCAATACCCTGAGCTACAATTTATCGTTTACCCCATCGACCGTCACCTTTGATCCGGGTTATACCACCATGTCCAGCGGAACGGTTTCTTTTATGGCTTCACTACCGGTTAAAATTGAAGATTTTCGCGCAGCGGTCATTCCTTCGGGTAATCAACTTCGCCTGTGGCTGGATGCATCCTATGAACATGACGATGTCGTGCTGGAACGCAGCCTGGACGGAAAAGAATTTACGCCCACCGGTAAAATGAAGCCTTCCGTAACCGCTTCCGGATCCCTCGAATTCAGTTTCCTGGATGAATTCCGGGAAGAACGTTTTGTTTACTATCGCGCACGCATAACCGATACTGACGGTTCAGTTGTCTACACCATTATCCAAAAACTGGAAAACGGCGGTTCTTCTGCAGCTATCAAAGTATATCCGCAGTTGGCAAAGAATACATTATATGTAGAACTTCCGCTGCGCTTTACTAACCGAAAAACCGGGCTTACCATTCGAATGGTGAATGGCACTGCTATCCGCTCGCTCGTTATCGACAGCCCTTCAACAGGCGCCAATGAAGTGAATTTATATGGGCTTCCTCCGGGAAGCTATTTCCTGGAATGCTCCAATCTCCAGGGCTATAAAACTGTAAAACCCTTTACCATTATCAGGTGATAAACCCATAACCCCAATCCAATGAAAAATTTTTACCTTAAACCCATAACGTCAGTCATCGGCATGTTGCTGATCCTGTTGTTATTCATCCATCCGGATGTTCTTGGACAGTCGGCCACCTATAGTGTGCCGTTTTCCGTAGGACGAAATACCTGCGGTGGTTCAACTGCAGAGATTCACTATTATAATTATAATGCAGGCAACAACACACTTTCTGATATAGCGGGAGACTGCCGGCCCCTCCTGCGTCAGGGCACAACAAATTTTACGTTTACCAGTAACCTGGCAAGCGTATCGTATAATCCAAAAGATCAGCACCTGTACTACCTGTACACCCGGCTAGGTTCCAATCTGCGAACCTGGATCTGGCGCTGGCCGGTAGGTACCTGTCCAACCTCAACATCTCCCAGGCTCGATACCCTGCGCTCCTTTGCCTATGACATTCTTGGTGTAACCTTCGATAAAGACGGTACCGGATACATGATTGAATTCTCGACCGGCTCAGCCCCCTATACCGCATTTCTGCGAACCATCGATTTTGTTACCGGTACCTACGGTCAGGCCGATACACTTGAGCTCACCGGAGGTGTTACCCTTACTGAAACGGGAACCGGTGACCTGGCCATATCTCCATCCGGACAAATGTATTTCGCGATCGATAATAAACTGTTCACGCCCGATTATAAAAATTATGGCGGTCCCGGCAAAAAGATTACGGCTACTTATCTCGGTCCGGTTGTTCCGCCTACAGAGAGTGCGTACCTGGTCGGACTAACCTTTTCGGAAGGTCAGTTGATCGCCTCTTATTCAGGATCCGGTTGTCCTTACCGGGAAATCAATCCGCTTACCGGTGAATGGACAAACATCACCAGGACCGGAGGAACACAATCAACATCAGATTTTGCTTCCGTAGTATCGGGTATCGGTGCGGCCAAGCAACTGGTTAGTTATACGCCAACCGGTACCCCCAACCAGTATGATGTGGTGTACGATATCTATGTACGCAATTATGGAAACTATCCGTTAACAAATGTTCAGGTAAATGATACCTTATCAAAAATCAATGGAGCATCTAATTTTTCCCTCAACTCGGTCACCTTTATGGAGAACCCAGCAGGGCTGGTACTCAATCCATCCTTTAACGGATCTACCAATACAGCCCTGTTGAACGGAACCGGAGGTTTGCCCAACTATCCGGCCACGAGTAATTATGCGCGTATACGCGTCTCCGTAAGACTGTCAAATATCGCATCAGGCGTAGTCTACAATAACCAGGCATTTGCCCGGGCAAGAGGATACAATAGTGTTAATTTGATCGACGCATCGACAAATGGTACTTCGCCCGACCTGAACTCGAATGATAAGCCCGATGATGTGGGCGAGGATCAGCCAACACCATTTTTGATCTCAATTACAGCCTTTACTCCTCCGTGTCCAACGTTGGGAACTATTTTGTATCAGGAGAATTTTGGCTCCGGATCAAATTCCACAGCATTGACCGGCGGATCAAATACGCCATTTAGTGGATATACGGCTTCAACCACGGCACCGCTTCCGACCGACCGGCGTATTCTGGCATCCAATCCGCAAAACAGGAACGCTAACCATTGGTTGTCGATGGGCGACCATACCACCGGATCCGGAAGAATGTTAATGGTAAATGCTGATGCATCCAACCAGGTATTCTATGGTGATGATATTGGTATCTTATGTGCCAATCAGCAATATTCCCTGTTCTTTTATGCAGCATTCCCCGGTAATGCCGCTTATTCTACAGTTTGTGACGCCTTTGGCGGATTCAAATATCCCCGTGTACAAATGCGCATACGCGATGCCGTATCCGGGGCAATCATAACTCAAATTTCCACGGCAGATATTACCTCTTCATCATGGACGCAATATGGTATGAAGTTCGTGATGCCTGCAGGTTTTTCCAATGTGATCTTTGAACTGATCAATGATGCTCAGGGAGGTTGTGGTAATGATATCCTGATCGATGATATTCAGTTTGGATTGTGTGATCCTGAGCCACAGGTTTCCGTATCTGCTGTTAGCGCTGGATGTCTTGGTGGATCCACCACTTTCACAGCCAACTTAAGCGATGGAGGTGTTATTCCGGGAGATAAAGAATATCAGTGGCAGATCAGCACGAACAATTCAACCTGGACTGATATCAGTGGTGCTACCAATTCAACGTATACAATTCCTTCAGTCAGCGCTACCGATATCAATAAATATTACCGGGTTATAGTTGCCGCACAGGGAAATATGGGCAGTGCAACCTGTAGGTTTACTTCCAGCGGAATGCTGCTGAATGCAAAAACACCCTCCGTAGCGCCAACATCGGTATCGGCAAGCCGGGCAACGATTTGTCCGGGTGAGAATGTATTGCTTACCCGCGTAGGCGGCTCCCTGGGTACCAACGCGACCTGGAACTGGTATGCAGATGCCTGCGGCGGCACGCCTATCGGTACCGGCAATACGCTTTCTGTGAATCCTTCAGTAACCACTACCTATTATGTTCGTGCTGAAGGTGATTGTAATTCGACTTCCTGCGCGGCAGTCACCATTACAGTTGCCTGCGATATTGATAAGGACGACGATGGTATTCCGGATACCGTAGAGCATAATGGCATCGACCCCTTCGGCGATGATGATAACGATGGCATCGCCAACTACCAGGATAGCAGCTATCCCGGGTTTACAGATGCAAATAATGATGGCATCAACGATCAGTTCGATTATGACCTCGACGGCATCATCAACGCGCTTGACCATGACAGTGATAATGATGGCATACCGGATGTAGTTGAAGCCGGAGGTGTAGATGCGAATGGCGATGGCCGTATCGATAATTATTCGGATACGGATAACGACGGCTTCTCGGATAATGTCGACGGGAATACTACCGGTCATATAG
>JAEYRC010000315.1 GCA_023409675.1 Bacteroidota bacterium | reverse complement strand
GCGAAGGAAAAGGTTTGATTCCCGATACGGCCGTGTACAACCGCGTATACCGGGGATCCTGGAATTCCTGTACCAACATCACTTTGGGCATCGGTCAGGATATGATGCAGTCGACCCCGCTGCAATTGGCCAATGCCATGTGCATCATTGCCAATAAAGGGTATTATTATCCGCCGCATTTTGTGGAGAAGATCGACAATGAGACGGCCGCGGATACGCTTGTCAATAAGTTCAGGGTAAAGCATAATGTACTGACCAAAATTTCCGATGAAGCGTATGAAGCGGTGATCAGCGGAATGCAGGATGTGGTAGAAAGCGGAACGGCAAGAGCGGCAAAAATCCCGGGCATTAATATCTGCGCGAAAACCGGAACGGCAGAAAAGTTCAGGGTTATTGACCGCAAACGGATTCAGTTGAAAGATAATTCGATGTTCGTGTGTTTTGCACCGAGAGAAGATCCGAAGATCGCCATAGCGGTGGTGGTTGAAAATGCCGGTTATGGGTCTACCTGGGCGGCCCCGATCGCCTCCATTCTGATGGAGAAATACCTGAACGATACCCTTCGGCCCGAACGGATAAAGAAGGTCGATGAAATTGCTGCCGCCAACCTGATGCCTTCCTACCTGAACCGCCTGCAGTACATTGAAGATTCCACCCGGGCATTCCGGTGGTTTGAAATGACCAAAGACAGCGCGTATATAAAAAAATATTTACCACGCTCAGGTCAGCGTAAGGAAGTTCCTGACCGCAATACCACCTATTTGAACAGGAAATCGGGATGGCTGGCGCCCGTAAAACAGGTATTGCTGAACCGTTTAATCTCCTGGTGTTGATATGAGTACCCGAAACCCGTCAATTTCAAAAGGCATCGACTGGATCATGATCTGGCTGTACATCGCGCTGGTGGCAATAGGGATCCTCAGTATATTTTCGGTAACCTACCGGGAAGGGGAAAATATAATTGACGGTTTTTTCAGAATGCAGGGCGATTATGGAAAACAGTTGCTGTTCTTCGGCATTTCGTTGTTCATTGGCATGGCGATCCTGCTTACCGACAGTAAATTCTTTACCGCAACCGCCAACATCTGGTATGCCTTCGGGATGATTCTGCTGTTGCTGGTTTTCCCTCTACATACGGAAGTTAAGGGTACGGAATCGATCATCCGTTTTGGTGGCTTTCAGCTTCAGCCCGCAGATGTAATGAAGATCTTTGCCAACCTGGCTTTGGCCAAGTATATATCGAGGATCGAGACAGACTTTTCTAAAACAAAATCGCACCTGATTGCTGCTGCTATCGTTGTTGTTCCCGCTTTAATCACCATCATGCAGAAAGAAACCGGGCTTGCCCTGGTATTTTTCGCGTTTTTCCTGGTGATGTTCCGGGAAGGATTGCCCGCGGGTTATCTTATTGTCGGGTTTTCATTTGCCGCACTGGTTGTAGCAACATTGGTCCTGGAAAAATACCTGCTGGCCGGCATACTTACCGCCATTATGCTAATTGCGGTTTACCTGATGCGCCGGCAGATCAAACGAAAAAGAACGGTACTGTTCCGGATCGTAGCCATATGGCTGATCTGCGTTAGTGTACAATTGTTTGCCGTGCCTTTCCTGTTTACCAGTGTATTGCAAAAGCACCAGGTTACGCGGATATTCTCCCTGATCGGTAAAGAAAATCCGTATGAAAAACTGAATACGGTAGAGGGGGAAGAAGTGGTGGTGAAGAGACCAACCGATCCCGACTACAATGTGCGGCAGAGCAAGATCGCGATAGGCAGCGGTGGATTTACAGGGCAGGGATTCCTGAAGGGAACGCAAACGCGGTTCGATTTTGTACCGGAGCAGCGCACCGATTTTATCTTCTGTACGATCGGGGAGGGTTTTGGTTTTGTGGGTAGTGTGATCTTTCTGAGCCTGTATGCCTTTTTGTTGTTGCGGATCGTTTTCATTGCCGAGCGACAGCGCAGTATGTTTAGCCGATGCTATGCTTATGGTGTTGCATCGGTGCTGTTTTTTCATATCACCATCAATATTTGCATGACGATCGGGCTGATGCCGGTAATTGGTATTCCCTTGCCGTTTATCAGTTATGGAGGAACATCTCTATTGACCTTTTCAATCATGTTGTTCATCATGATCCGGTTGGATGCCGACCGGCAGATGATCCTGCGGTAGCGGTATGATTATTTCAGCCTCGCTTAGTAGAACTATAAATACAGATTAGAATGCAGATAATACCTTTAAGTGAAGGCAGTTTTTCGGTTGATCAGTCGAAAAAGTTTATACCCTTATTACCTGACGATGATCCTGCGGAAAGAACTTCGGGTAGTCTGATGGTGCAGATCACTCCTTTTCTTGTTAAAACGGGTAACGAATTGATTTTGCTTGATACAGGATTGGGGTTTGAAGAAGATGGAGAGTTGCAATTGATTCAAAATATCCGAAGAGCAGGATATGATGCATCCCAGGTTACAAAGGTATTAATATCACATCTGCATAAAGATCATGCAGGTGGAATAAAATCACTTTCTAAAAATGAGTTGTCGTTGCCAAATGCTAAGTATTATGTACAGCGTGCGGAACTAGAACTCGCCACAGCTCCTGGTTCTTCATCCTATGATGCCGATCAGTTTGATTTGCTTAAAGGACATGAACAATTGGTTTTGCTTGATGGCGATGGGAATATTGATGATCTTATACGATATGAAATTTCGGCTGGGCATAGCCGGTACCATCAGGTTTTCTGGCTGAATGCAGATGGTGACACTGCTTTTTTTGGCGGTGATGAAGCTCCGCAGTTAGGGCAAATGAAACGTCGTTTAGCTGCGAAGTATGATTACGATGGCAGGCGGGCAATGGAACTTCGTTCAAAATGGTGGGAAGAAGGACAGGAAAAAAAATGGCATTTTATGTTTTATCATGGAAGAAAAAATCCCGTATTTAAAGCAGAATAAGTCGTAGATGTAGTATGAACTCCACCAATTCACTTCCTCATATATAGGTTTATAGGCTTTGGAAATCTATTCAGTTCCCATTCTGAACCGCGTTTTCAATAAGCTGTATTATCTATAGAAATTGTCTGTACTCTGCATTGTTTCATAGATTGTTAGAATAATACGTTGATTGTCAATTTTCTCCGATAAAGGAATTATACCAACCGAAGAATTTGAGTTTCCATTCCGTTCAATACTATACCTCGTTTAGTAATAGCTAAATGTTGGTAAAATTCTGATGCAGAGCAGATAAAATATATCTTAAATATAATTTTCAGAAAATATTGAAAATTCAGAAATATTGTTAATCTTTGTTCTATGAAATTTGAAGCGTCAAAAGAAAAGTTTATCGAAACCTGGGGAAATCTGGGCAGTCAATGGGGTATCAATAAGTCTATTGCCCAAATACAGGCACTATTGCTAATTGCACCTGAGCCTTTGACAACGGACACGATCATGGAAGAATTAAAAATTTCAAGGGGGAATGCCAATATGAGTATACGGCAGTTGCTGGATTGGGGCATCGTATATAAGAAATCTGTTGCAGGAGACCGGAAGGAATATTTCGTCGCAGAAAAGGATGTTTGGAAGTGGGCAGTAAAGATTGGAAACATTCGCAAGCAGCGGGAGCTAAATCCGGTATTGGATCTTCTTCAGGAGATATCCGGGAGTAAAGAAAAATACAGTACACCTGAAGAAAAGGAATTTGCCAAACAAATTAAAGAATTAAACACGTTCACGCATCAGGTGGGAAAGCTTGCCGACAACCTGTTTGCTTCACCAAAGGGAGAGTTATTATTTAAAGTGCTGAAAATGTTTGCATGATGAACTATAATATCAGTGTATATATGGTTTTTACAACGCTGATGGTTCTGATAATTGTTATTGTTGGCCGGTACTTTTATACCAATGGTAAAATATTCATATTATCCCTGCTTTCTGGTCATATTAAATTAGCTGATACCCTTAATAAGGCTTTATTAACAGGCTACTATTTATTGAATATTGGCTACACTTTTTTGAAAATACAGCAATGGCCAAAGATCTCAAGCCTTGATGCATGGTTTGCTACACTTACACAAAATATTGGAGTGCTGGTCCTGATCCTGGCCTTACTGCATTATGCGAACATGTTGTTTATTTTTTTGCTAGCGAAATCAACTTTGATCACCCATAAATCAATTTAATCATGAACAACGTATATACTGTCACCGCGTATTTTATTTATTTACCAATTGCTATTTTTTTAACTGCTTTTGTCGCTCATACGCTTTTCAAAAGTGGTCTGATATTCATGCGTGATATTTTTTATGGCCGGGAGGAGATAGCAGTGGCAACAAATAAGTTATTCAAATGTGGATTTTATTTACTTAATATAGGTTTTGCCCTGTATGTACTCCGAATCTACAATAGTCTTAACGGCATTCAGGATACTATTGAAGTGTTAAGTACAAAAATTGGAGGTTTTAGTATTTACCTGGGTATCATGCTTTTTTTCAATCTCTATTTATTTTTCAGGGGAAAAAAAGTATCACGTCAAAAAAAGCAGGCTAATCCGGCAATGTAAAATATATGCCTGGGGGTTAGCATTGTCCACTTGATTTATTCATTCAGAAAAAGGTTAACAATGAAAAAAATCGTTCTTGCAGGAGGTAGCGGTTTTATAGGTGGTTATCTTAGTTTTAAATTACGCGAACAAGGTTATGATCTTGTCACAATATCCCGAAAATCCGGAGATGTTCATTGGAGCGATGAGATTGGAATAATGCAGGCCCTCAATGAGGCTAAGGGTATCATTAACCTGGCTGGGAAATCAGTTGATTGCCGGTATACTGAAAAGAACAGGCGAGTCATTTTACATTCCAGGTTATCGACCACTGAAGCTATGGGTAGTGCTATACTGCATTGCGATCAACCTCCTTCTTTCTGGATCAATGCCAGTACTGCAACAATTTACAGACATGCGGAGGATCGTCCAATGAATGAATCAGAGGGAGAGATTGGCAGTGGATTTTCAGTTGATGTAGCCCAGAAATGGGAGCAGGCATTCTTTGATTTTAATCTTCCCCATACCCGCCAAATAGCGCTTAGAATGGCAATTGTGTTAGGTAAAGAGGGTGGCGCCATGAAACCACTTAAAACATTAACGCGTTTAGGACTCGGTGGAAAGCAGGGGAAAGGAACTCAAATGTTCAGTTGGATCCATATTGAGGATCTGTATCAGATCATTTTATTTTTGATTAAGCATCCGGAATTAAATGGTGTTTTTAATTGCGCAGCACCTAATCCGGTAACCAATCGGGAAATGATGCATTTGATGAGAAAAATGCTTCGCGTGCCTTTTGGATTATCAGCCCCAGAGTGGCTTTTGAAAATAGGAGCGTTTTTTATCCGTACCGAAACTGAATTGGTTTTGAAGAGTCGCTGGGTAGAGCCGTCGCGCTTAATTGATGCGGGTTTCAGGGTTAGGTTTGCAGCGTTAGATGAAGCGTTAAATGATGTGATGTAGGAAAAAGTTGTCAATTTTCGGTTGAATCCAATCTCCAATTGCGGCTTATGTCAATTATTTTGGCAAGTATCTTACCAGTAAGAGGGTTTCCTTTTAAGTAAAACAGTTCGATACCTGCGAAACATCATCGATTGTTGAACTAATTGCGACAATCCTTGACTATTATATCAATCTCTCCCCCTTCCCCTGCGCTCCATAAGTTCTTTCTGAACAATGGCATTGAACTCTTTTTCTGATTTATACAGGAGGTTGACCTTATCGGCAGCAATCACTTTTCCGAAGGCAGTGGTATATTTTTTCCTTATCGCGAGCAGCTCTTCTTCCCGTTCAATTTCACTTTTTTGTTCTTTGACGTTCTCCCGTCGAGCGTTACGCATTTCGGTTTCGTACTGATTGTATACGGGCCAGAATTGCTGGGCTTCCTGCGGAGTCAGTTCCAGCTTTTTGGTGAGAAAGGCGATCTTATAGGCCTGTAAGCGACCACCCTGACTGCTGTCCGTTTTTTTTTGCGCCAGTCCGGCCGATAGGGAAAAGAGAAAGACAAGACAAAGAACGATAGGTTTCATAATACGCTGAATTAATTGATCATTTCGATGCTAATACCGGTATAATCGGCCAGGTAGAGCTGGAGTTCCTGGTCAGAAAGCTCGGCAAAAAATTCCTGGAAATCCTCTTCTTCCAATTCCCCGGCAATAGTATCTGTAAAGCCAAAGTCGGTAGCGGCTGCAGGCCGACCTTCAGCAAATAGTTCCAGTTCTTCAAGTGAAATCTCTTCCAGGTTTGCCATAGTAGGAGCATCGGGTGAAGATGCGGTATCGGTAAACCACCAGCTTCCTATAAATAGAATTCCGGCAACGAGTGCGGCCACCGCCAGTTTACGCCAGGTGGTGAACCTGCTCATGGAAATAACTTTAGCGCCTGATCCCTTAACACGCTGCAGCATCAAAGCCGGAAATCCGGCAAAATAATTTTCAGGAACCCGATAGGGAGTATGCCTGCCCAATTGCAGTTCAGCGGACAATTCAGGATCACCCGGTATCATCATACCCAGGGAACCATCAACCAATGTATCAAAATAGCCTTCAGGAACTGAATAGGGCATCCGGCGGCCGATTCCGGCCAACACTGGCGAAAGTTGCTCCAATTCTTCCCGGACATCGGCGTTAGCTTGTTTCACTTTTTGCAACAGGAGACCGGGCAGCGAATCGAAGTATCCTTCCGGCACTGATCCGGGTTGAACAGGATGCTGTGACAATATGGATTCCTTCTCCAGTTCCGTAAACAGTAATGCAGCGTCTTCCCGGACAAGCTGCAGCATCTGTTGCGGAAAGTTTTGGAAATAGGCCTCCGGAACCCGGTAGGGGGTAAGTGAAGGCATGCCGGACAGGCCGGAACCTATTGCTTTTAATTCGTCTGTTATAATTGCTTTGTTGTCCATTTGCGGGCTAATCGTATCTAAGACCCCGACCTGTTAAGGAAGTTTAACGATTGAGGATAAAATCTTCAACTTTTTTTACGGCATGATGATAAGAAGCTTTCAAGGCTCCTTCCGACGTATCCAGTACGCGGCTCATTTCCTCATAGGGCATTTCATCATAATACCGAAGTGTAAACACAAGGCGTTGTTTCTCAGGAAGTTGCTGAATGGCCAATTGAAGTTTCCATTCCAGTTTGTTGGGGTCGAAATCTTTATCGGCTTTGATCTGGTTGATAATGCCTTCATCGGCATCGCCTATTGGGATGGCGGTGCGCTTTTTTCGTTGTTCAAGGAAACTCAGGCATTCGTTGGTAGCGATCCGGTACAGCCAGGTGTACAGTTGTGCATCTGCCCTAAAATTTTCCAGCCCTTTCCATACCCGGATAAACACATTCTGGAGCACATCATTGGTGTCTTCATGGTCGGCAACCATCCGGCGGATATGCCAGTAGAGTTTCTCCTGGTATTTTTTGATGATCTCGGTATAAGCGGATTCTTTGGTTGCGGGGTCTTTGAATTGGATGAGGAGATCGGTATCGGAATTCATACTATCAATTTAAGTTTTAACATCCTTTTCATCAGCCGAACAGCCTTTCCAGCAGCTGAACAGCCGTTCCCGCAGATGGCGCAGATTGAAGCGCAGATTTGCGCAGATGAAGCAGCCGAACAGCCTTTCCCGCAGATGGCGCAGATTGAGGCGCAGATTTGCGCAGATGAACAGCCGAATACAACTTAGATTAAAGCTTTATTATAAAATTAGCGTCATCTTCGCTATATGCGGGAAATGTATTTCGTATTATTTCCTGCTGATCGCCTTTTCCGCTGCCGCTACGATATCGGGTGCATCCAGACCGTATTTTTTCAGCAACTGATCGGGGGTGCCACTTTCACCAAAGGTATCTTTCGTGCCCACATATTCAATTGGGGTTGGGATTTCTTTGGCCGCCACCTGGGCTATTGCATCTCCCAGTCCACCGATAATGTTATGCTCTTCCGCAGTAACCGCGCAGCGGGTTTTCCGCAGCGAGCGTACCACTGCTTCGGTATCCAGGGGCTTGATTGTATGGATATTGATAACTTCTACGCTGATGCCTTTCTCTTCCAGGATGATTCCGGCTTCGATTGCCTTCCAGACCATATGGCCGCAGGCGAAAATGGAAACATCAGTTCCTTCAGAGAACTGCTGAGCTTTTCCAATTTCAAATTTTTCGTCTGCAGGAGAAAAAATGGGCCAGCTGGGTCGACCGAAGCGCAGGTAAACGGGTCCTTCGTGTTCAGCGATAGCCATCGTTGCTGCTTTGGTCTGGTTATAGTCGCAGGGAACGATCACGGTCATTCCCGGCAGCATTTTCATCATCCCGATATCTTCCAGGATCTGGTGTGTGGCGCCATCTTCACCTAGTGTTAAACCGGCATGCGACGCACATATTTTTACGTTTTTGCCGGAATAGGCAATAGACTGGC
>JAEYRC010000314.1 GCA_023409675.1 Bacteroidota bacterium | reverse complement strand
TTTTTACATTGATGTAATCCGGCAAATGATCGATCATGGTACGCAATAGAAAACGTTCGCGCTGCAACTTCTCTTCCGCCTCCTTGCGATGGGTGATATCCTGCATGGCGCCAATGATGCGAAAAGCCTTACCAGCTTCATCACGGATTATTATGCCTTTATCAAGTACATGCGCGATTGTACCATCGGCGCGGATAAACCGATATTCATCCTGCCAGAATTTTTCTGCGGGTTGATTATGAACCACAGAATAATGCGCACATAAAACGCGTTCGCGGTCTTCCGGATGCACATGATCGATCCAGGTGTTCGAAGACTGATTGCCCTGCTCAACCTGATAGCCGAACAGCGTTTCAAAGCCCTCTCCCCAGTGGATGGTATCGGTGCGCAAATCAGCATCCCAGATCGCGTCGGAAGTGGCTTTACCGGCAAGTTCAAAGCGTTCCTTACTTAGGAGAAGTTCCTGTTCGTATTGCTTCGTTTTAGTAATATCCTTCATCGATCCCACTACCTTAATGGCTGTACCCTCTTCATCCCGAATGATCCAGGCACTGTCGGCCAGGTACAAATACTCGCCGTTATCCTGACGGAACCTGAATTCGTGTGTAAATGAGTCTACTTCGCCATCCGCAAGACTGGTGTTTATGGTATGCAGCACTGCGTTACGATCTTCGGGATGATAATATGGATGCAGGTCTTCGAAAGAAGAAAAAGCGCTGGCAGGCCATCCCGAAATATTTGTAAAGGCATTTCCAATGAAATATTCGCCACTGAGCAGATCCCACTCCCAAATGGCTTCCGTTGTGGCTTTAACCGCATAGGAGAAGCGTTCATTACTGCGTACCAGCTCCAGTTCAGCCTTTACCATATTGGTTAGGTCGTTGACAGAAACCAGGAAAGCTTTCCGCCCATTGTAATCTACAGCATGCGATTTGATCTCCACGAAAATGATCTCACCGGATTTCCGGATATGCCGCCAGATCCGTTTAGCTGATGAAGGCCCGGGAGAATTTTGAGAAACAGTTTCCAACCTTTTTTTCAACTCCGGAATATCTTCCTCCGGACGAATATCCAGTATCGTCATATTGAAAAACTCTTCCCGGCTATAACCGTAATGCTCAACCGCAGCCGTATTAACCTCTATGAATTCATAGGTCGACTGATCATATATCCACATCGGCTGTGGATTGGCAAAGAACAGGAAGCGGTATTTTTCTTCCGACACGAGTAAGGCGGATTCGGCGTTCTTACGCTGGGTAATATCATTGAAATTGATAACCACCCCGGCAATACTGGGTTCGTGCAACAGGTTATTCAGGGTAACAAATACCCATTTGATATTACCATGAACATCAATAATCCGCAGTTCGGTGGTGCGGATGGCATCATATTCTTTTAAGGTATCTAAAAATAAAGCCTTTGACCTGGCCAGATCGGCAGGATGAATAATATCCTTTGCTGTTTTACCGATCAGATCTGCGAGTTCATACCCAAGAATATGGTGTGCAGAGGAACTTATATCCGTTACTTTCTCTTCTTTATCAATGATAACGATAGCATCAGCACTGTTTTCAATCAGGGCCCTGAAATAGCGCTCATTGGCGATAAGCTGTTCTTCAGCAATAACCTTTTTGGTGATATTCCGGTAGGTAAGAATGATTCCTTTTACGACATCATCTTTCAGCACCGGTTTATAGTTGACTGAAAAAATAAGGTCTTTACCCTCAATGCTTTTCCGGATCTGTCTTTCCTGCTGTTTGCCATTAAGCGCCTCCTGCATTAGCGATTCTACAAAGTCGAACTGCTCTTTTTCCTCAAACATCATCAGCGGCAACCCGCGTTTTAACGGTACGCCATAAAAGCGTTGAAATAAGAGGTGTGCGGAATGGTTGAAGGTAACAACATCCAGTTCGGTGTTGACCAGTAAAAACCCTTCATTGGTATTGTTGAGCAGCAGGTGCAGGCTGTATTCGGCTTCATTTCTCTCCAACTCCGCGCGCTTGCGTTCTGTCATATCGTTGCCCAGCGCCTGTATACCCGCAACATGATTTTGATCATCAAGAAGGGCTCCGAATTCCCAGCGAACCCAAAACAGGCTACCATCCCGGCGGGGAATCCGCAGGTCGGAACATACGGTTTTACCCGGATGCGCCAGACATTCCATAACAGAATCCTGGTAAATGTCGAGGTCTTCCGGATGAATTATTTCCGCCAGGGATTGCGTGAGAATTTTTTTCGGATCGAAGCCGAAAATTTTAAGGAAGAAGGCGTTGGTATAGGTAAATACACCTTCCAGATCCGTATTGATATAATAGGTACTGGAAGAATTGCTGAGAAACAAAGAAAGATTCTTTGACTTATTCATTGAACGGGATGAAAATATTTGGCAGGCTCAGGTGGGGCAGGTTAACCGGTTGAATAAAATTCGGCAATTAACCGGTGAAATGCCCTAAACCCTGTTTGCATTTTTGGCATTTAATGGTTTCCCATTACCCGCATACGTATTTTTACGATTATCCGGAAAAATCCTAATATCCGCGAATATCCCTTCCTTCTATGAAATTCATGAATGCCTTATTGACTACCCGATTCCCACCCGGAGTTGGATAATTGCCAGTAAAATACCAGTCGCCTGTGTTAGTCGGACAGGCAGCATGCAATGATTCGATCGTTTGATAGATCACCTGCACCGGTATATTCAGTTCGCGGGGGGTTATCAGTTCAGCAATTTTAGCGGAGATCTCTTCCGGGGTAAAACTTTTATACACCTGTTTCACCACATTTTCGGTATGCAACTGCCCGGTTCGTTGTAACTCTTTGCAATGATCATACAATTCAGTGAGGCGATGACTGTTCCCCTGATCCTGAAGTAAGGCAATAGCGGCGCGAAAAGCTATAAAATCACCCAGTTTACTCATATCAATCCCGTAACAGTCGGGATAACGGATTTGCGGGGCCGAAGAAACAATAATGATGCGCGCTGGCTTTAGCCGGGCCAGCATCCGGATGATGCTTTGTTTCAGGGTGGTACCCCGCACAATCGAATCATCAATTACCACAAGGGTATCTTTATCTTTTGTTACCGTTCCGTAGGTGATATCGTAAACGTGCTGTACCATTTCATTACGGCTTACATCTTCCGTAATAAAGGTGCGCATCTTCACATCCTTAATGGCGATCTTTTCAATCCTGATCTTCCGGTCGATCATTTCCTGCAGCTTCTCCTCCGTAATATCGTTGCCCCATGAAAGGATACGCTGCGTTTTTACTTTTCTCAGGTAATCATCCAATCCTTTCCACAGCCCGTAAAAGGCCACTTCCGCGGTATTGGGTATAAAGGAAAAAATAGTGTTTTTCAGATCATGGTCGATGGCCTGCAGCACCTGCGGACTTAAATTATAGCCCAGGGCACTGCGTTCGCGATAAATCTTTTCATCACTACCCCGCGAAAAATAGATCCGTTCGAAGCTGCAGGCACGGCGGGGTTGTGGCTGCAGGATTTCTTCAACAGCATAATTTCCGTCGGCATTAACGATAAGACCTTTACCGGGCATCAGCTCAAGCACCACATTTTCTTCCACATTAAAAACGGTGCGGATAGCGGCCCGTTCTGATGCCGCTACAATCACTTCATCGTCAACATAATAATATGCCGGTCGAATGCCGTGCGCATCGCGGAAAACGAAGGAGTCACCATTACCAAGCAATCCACCCACCGTAAATCCGCCATCGAACAGTGCCGTGGCTTTACGAAGCATCGCCGCTGTATCGGGTTTTGAAGGATTCTCTTCTTCAGCCTGAACGAGAAAATGATGGATCACCTCCATCATGGCGGCGAGATCACTTTGTTTCTGGAAGGTACCGGGATCGATATTTACCAGGGCAAACAGTTCATCGGTATTTACCAGGTTGAAATTACCCGCCAGCGCCATATTACGCGCCGGAACGGTATCGCGTTTTATAAAAGGGTGACAAAATTCATCATTATTTTTTCCCTGGGTGCCATAACGGAGATGCCCCAGCAACAGTTCGCCCAGAAATGAAATATGACCTTTCATCAGGCCTGCGTGGGAGAGCAGGTCGTTCTGAAATTTCTCCAGTTCGGTCACTTCCTTATTGATGGCCGTGAATATATCTACAAGGGGTTGATTTGAGCTGCTCCGGATCCGGTGCAGAAAGGGATATCCGGGTTCTACGTTCAGTTTTACCGCAGCAACTCCGGCGCCATCCTGACCCCGGTTGTGTTGCTTTTCCATCAGCAGGTACAGCTTGTTAAGGCCCCACATTACGGTACCATACTTCTGCAGGTAATGGGAAAACGGTTTACGTAAGCGAATGAATGCCAGACCGCATTCATGTTTTATTTCATCACTCATGGAATATCCCTCTAAAAAAAGAAAGCGCAAAGGTAATCATTCACCTGCTGACAAGGGCCAGAAAAACATACATTAACCTTTAGTTTGAAATATGCTGGCGTCAGGGATTAAAATCAGCTTGTTGATCACTAAAGCCACCAATCCGATTGAATGCGATAAATTTCCCTGATGTTGAATTCTGGAAAAAAGAAAACCCCCGCAGTCTTCATAGGAGAGGGGGGAGTTCTTCAAAGGTTTGGATTGAACCTTAGGGTTTTTCAATAGGAAAATGGTGCTTTTCCAGGACTTGTGATTTTTGGTTTTTTATAGGATGATTGAAAAGCATTGCTAAGTTGCTAATTTTTACACCGTATTCATAACAATTTACACGGCAATAAAACATATTACATAAAATGCTGCTATTCCTGTAATGGTATCCGATTAGATGCCGTTGCGGAAATGGAAGCAGGCATTTAAACATTATACGATGCGGTATTATTGATGAAGTTCACCAGTGAAGCTGAATTTTTCAATTTGAGTTTTTTCAGCACGTTATGGCGATGCACTTCCACGGTTTTCAGCGAAATATTGAGCTGCGCGGCGATCTCTTTCGATGACTGCCCTTCTTTGATCAGGTTAATGATCTGTATTTCCCGTTCTGTCAGCGCATTAACATTCGGAACATCTTTATTTTCTTCAAGAATCAGTTCAGAAATATTATTCTTAATCTCTTCGCAGACATATTTGTTGCCTTCCTGAACCTCCAGAATGGCTTTGATCATTTCCTCGCGCGATGAATTTTTGGTCACATATCCGCGGGCCCCGATCTGCAGCATTTTCTTTGCATAAGCGGGTTGTGAGTGCATTGAAACCCCAATGACTTTACTAACGGGCGATACTTTACGTATACGCTCTGTGGCTTCAAATCCGGATATAGGCATCATGTTAATATCCATCAACACGATCTGTGGCTTTTTGTCGCGGGCCACTTCAACCGCATGTTCTGAATCACCGCATTCAGCAATAACTTCAAATCGATCGTCATTGCTCAGGATATAACTCCATGTTTCACGGATCAGTTTATGATCATCGGCTATCATCACAGTTATCTTTTCCATGTTTATCATTTTATGCTATAGATATCGGGACTTCCACCCGTAATTTACACCCATTTCCCGGAGAACTGTCTATTCTGACAGTTCCGTTAAATAATTCAGCTCTGCTGGTAATATTGCTTAATCCAACGCCTTTTTTGTTCTTAATATTGTTCTTATCGAAACCTATACCATCATCGATGATCTCCAACCAGACGGATTTTTGACTTATACCAAGTTCAAGATCAAGGTTTTGCGCTTTAGAGTGCTTTAATACATTATTTACCTGCTCCTGTATAATTCTGAATAACATTAATTTCTGCTGCCGGATTAACCGGTTTTCAACCGCATCGTCATAGTTGAAATACACATTCAGTTGCTGTGTGAAGCGGATATTTTCGACCAGATCATTCACCGATTCAATGATGCCGAGGTCGATAATACTGCCCGGAACCAGCGATCGGGAGATACTGCGGATTTCATTGATAGCGGAAAGTATCGTTGCCGAACTTCTTTCAATAAGCGTAAAGCGTTGTGATTCCTCCGTACGGGCCAGTTCGAGGTAAAGTCTGGCAGTTGAAAGAATCTGGTTCACATTATCATGCAGTTCCTTACCGATATCACCTCTTTCCTTTTCCTGGGCTTCCACCACTGCCTGCGCGACCAGTTTTTGCTTTTCGAGTTCCTGGCTGAGCAATTGTTGCTGAAGTACCCGCATATCGGTGATATCCTGAACTGAACCCACCATTCGGGTAACCTCGCCATGCTGGTTATACACCAGGAACCCACGATCCTGAACAATACGATAATTGCCCTGTGCATCGCGGAAGCGATATTCTTCTGACCACAAATTTTTTCTTCCCGCCGTTACAAAATTGAACAGCTTTATTTTAATCTCTTCCCGGTCATCGGGATGAATATTGTTTTCCCAGGTTTCATAGGTTGCGGTAGCCGGAATTTCCGAATATCCGAACAACGAGTAAAAGACATCACCCCAGTGCAGCTTACCATTTTCCATATCCCAGTCATAGACCGCATCATTGGTGGCGCGTGTTACCAGCAGGTAGCGTTCATTACTGATCCTTAGCTTTTGTTCGGCAAGTTTACCGGAGATAATGGTTCCTAATACCTTACTGGTTTTTTCGAGCATATCGCGCTCGGATTCGCTTAGTCCGCGTTTTTTTCCTACGCAGATAATTAATGTGGCGATAACCACATTCGTCGCATTCCAAACCGGAAAAGAATAACAGGTGAGTTCTTCCGCGCTTTTGATGTGATGTAATCCAGCATTGAATTCTATTGGCCGCGGTTGCTTATAATTCACGATCTCCAGGGATGAATGATGGAGGTCATTCTGATGCTGAATGTTATCCTCAAGGTCTGCAGCTTCCAGGTATTCTGTGATTTCTGCTGAAAAGCCGGGGGAGGAAATTACAGCGGTCCGCATACCCGATTGCATCACTACGCTGCCGGTGAGGCCCCGAAATATATCTTCCAGGTTACGGAGAAAGAACTTAATACTCTGCTGCAGCATAACTTCATGCGCCGCACTATATTCAAGAACGGTTTTTTCGATGCGGAGCACCTGTTCCTGCTTTTTCCTATTGGTAACATCCCGCAGGTACACAAATAAGCCTTCGGCAGATGGATAGGCTGAAGCCTCGATCCACATTTCCCGCTGACAGTTATACATTTCCGTTACGGTGGTGCGTTGTGCCAGCCGCGCCTCTTTCAGCTTCCGGTAAATATCGTCATGAATAAAATCGGGAAGTACTTCCTGAACATTTTTACCCAATACATCTTCGAAACAGATGCCGGTGACCTTTTCAATGGCATTATTCCACAGGATAATATTCATCTCCTTGTCAACGGCTATAAATCCGTGTGTAATACTATCAAGAATAGTGGTCAGCCGGTTGTTGTATGCCTCCAATTGACGATCGCGGTCGGCCAGCGCTTTACTAACAGCTCTCGCCTGTGTAACATCAATAATGGTAGCTACTACTGCATCCGGTGCCTGGGTCCTGTCTAAAGAGTAATAAATTGGTTCAGTATTTATCGAAATAAGGCATTGTTCACCGGATTTGCGGCGAAAGGACATTATCGCTCCCTTAATCGATTGTCCGGTTTTAACAGTATGGTAAATGGGGTGCTCCTCATCGGCATAAGGTGTTCCATCTTCATGACAAAACTCGGGTCGTAGCAGGGGATCACCAAAAGCAGCAAGGTCTTCACCAAAGATTTTTTCCAGACTGGAATTGTTGGTGATGAATTTCCCACATCTGTCCATCATTACGATTCCTTCACCTAATGCATCAACAAGAGAGCGGTATCGCTGTTCGCTGATGCGCAGGTTTTCATCAGATCGCATTCTTCCGGTTATATCCTTATGTACTGCAACATAACCGATTTTTTCACCACGATTATTGATTAGTGTGGATATGGACAGGGTAATAAATTTCTTATCTCCGGTATGATTGATAAAATAGGCTTCGCCATAATAGCTGCCATTTTCCAGCAGTTCAGCCACTACCGATTCACGCGATCCTGACAGGTATTGCAATAAAATCGTTTTCCTGAAATTCTTCCCTCTTACTTCTTCATAACTATGACCGTAATATTCTTCTGCCGAACGATTCCAGGAAATAATATTATAATCCAGGTCGGTACTAATCACGGCTTCGGAAATATTGGCCATTACCTGCGAATAATGCAGCAGGGTGTTTTCTGTCTGCTTCTGCAGGGTAATATTGCGCAATGAGCCATACAGACGTACCAGGGTATTGTTTTGAATTTGTCCGGTAAGGGTATTGGCAGAATAAAGGATATTGCCATGCCGGTCTATTCTCGACAATTCAACATCTTTAATTCTAAAATTCGAACAGATAAGCTGACGGCAAAGTTCAACCGCACTGGACAGGCCGGGGAGTATAATATCGCGAAGTCTTCGGCCGATGATGGCAGAAACTGATTCAAACCCGAGTTCCCGGGCAAAAACAGTATTACAGTCGGATACGATACCCAGATTCATGAGCATCTCCACCATCTGCTCCGGAGTTTCACTGAGTGAAACCGGAGTTTCCAGATCAATTCTGAAAATACCCACATAGGCGTTTTGTTCAAATACCGGTCCGGGGTGGAAAGCACCAGGTTTGTCGGAGATCTCAGTGCTATCACTATTCCGGACTCCTTCTTCATGTATAACATCAAAAGCGACCAGCAAATTCGATGATAATGGAGAGCGATTTATGCGATAGTTTATGCGTTGTTCAGCGGAATTTACCTCAAGACGTAATTCGCTGCAGTATAAATCATCTTCAGAATCCAGCGAAAAATGTTGAAGGGCGTTCAGGAATTCAGGAAAGGTGGTTCCAATACGTTGTCCGGGTTGAAATTCATCGGCCAGTTCAGGAATGGCGCCTGTATCCGCAGCCAGGCAGGTAAAGTTGCAATCAATGACTGCCGCGGCTGTATGAAGACAACGAACCAGTTTGAGTTCCGTGGAAATCATGTCAGGATGGTGGATAAATCCAGGGTATTCTCCATTTAAAAGAGAAGCTCTTCTAAACAGGAATTCAGCATTTTCTGAAGTAGTTAGGCTTTCGGACATGGAATTCTGGAGACGCTTTGATATACCGGGTAAAATCCCGGTGTAAAATCGTTCAATCCGGTTTAATAATTGTCATTATGACCCATAAATCAACGGATTTAAGTACATCCACCTAGCATAGCAACAAAAAACGTTCAGCCTTAGCCGAAACTCTTTCTGCTGTTATTTAACAGCGGCATATTGCAGCCAGGCCTGCATCGGTGCACAGGTGCTGTACTCAGCGTCGATCATTAAATAAAATCCTGGAATTTTATCAGTAAACCAGCGTTGTAAAACCTGGTTCTTTTTGATTTCGATGGCGCGCTGGGCCACGCGGTTGTAATCGTCTTTGAGGTTTTCACGATGAGGTTCAGAACGGCTTTTCAGGTAGGCAACCCTAACGCCCTGCTTGCCTGTGGGATCAGTGAACACTACCGGTTTGCTGTATTCGCCTACCTCAAGGTCTTTGAGCAGCAGCACCATATCTTTATCCAGTTCGTCGATCGTGAGAAATGTTCCGGTACCCATCTGGCTCTGGCGCATTCCCGCGGTGAATTTGGAGTTTTCGTCCTCACTATATTTAGACACGGCTTCCCCGAAAGAGATGGTACCCGAGATCAGGTTAGCCCGTACCGAATCCAATTTGGATATCGCCATTTTGATTTCGGTATCGGTAACTTTAGGAATACGGAGAATATGACGAACCACTGCGTCATCTCCTGCCCTGCTGACCATCTGGATGATATGGTATCCGAACCGTGATTTGAATACCGGAGATATCTGCCCTTCTTTAAGACGAAATGCATGGTTGATAAAGGCAGGGTCCCAGCTTTTCTCGGTACGGTTGATCGCATACTGACCGCCGGTATTTTTACTTCCGGGGTCATCGGTATATAATCCTGCCAGTGATTCAAAACGTGCCTTTCCGCTTTCCACCTGCTCTTTAAAATCTGCCAGTTCGTCCATAGCCAGTTTTTCAAGATCGCGGCTGGCTTTGGGATAGACAACAATTTCCCCGATCTCAACCTCTGATTCATAAAAAAACAGGCTGTCTACCGGTATCTTATCGTAATATTCTTTTACTTCCTGTGGGGTGATTTTGATATTCTCCACGATCTTATCCCGCATTCTTTCGGCCAATTTGCGTTCTTTAAAGGAGGTCCGGAAATCTTCTTTAATCTGGTAAACGGTTCTTCCCGCAATTTCTTCCAGCGCTTCTTTAGAGCCATATTGATTGATAAATCCCCTGATCTGATTATCGAGCAGGGCATCGATTTCAGAATCTTCCACGATCACCGAATCTCTTTCGGCCTGCATCACGAGGGCTTTCATAGAAAGCTGCTGTTCCATCAGGTAGCACTTGGCATCGGGAGGAAGCTGGTTGCCCTGACGCTGAAGATCGTCGATGGAGTTGGTGATATCAGACTGTAAAATCACTTTATCACCTACTATTCCAATAATCTTATCGGCCACCACTTTACGCTGGGCCTGAAGGTCGGGGGCGGCCAGAAGAAAACAACAGAAAACAATCAGAACTCTATTCATAATCGACAATACTAGGTTCAAAAATACCGGATAGGGCGAAGAGTTCGCCCTGGTTCCGGTATATTAACAAAAGATTCGGGGACCGATATTCTTAAAGCGTCCGCTTAACTTCTTCTTCTTCAAAAGCTTCGATGATGTCATTGACCTGGATATCGTTGAAATTTTTCAGCACGATACCGCATTCCATTCCGGAAGCCACTTCTTTAACGTCATCCTTAAACCGTTTCAATGAGGCCAGTTCACCGGAAGCGCCTTCACCATGAGGGTGTACAACTATACCATCGCGGATCACACGGATCTTAGAATTCCGGTAGATCTTACCTTCAAGTACATAACATCCGGCCACAATGGCTTTATCGAATTTGAATACGTTCCGTACTTCCACATTCGCCACCACTTTCTCCTGGATTTTCGGTTCCAGCATCCCTTCCATAGCGCTCTTGATTTCATCAATAACGTTATAGATGATGGAATAGGTTTTAATTTCCACCCCTTCCGTTTCGGCGATCTTAGCCGCATTCGGGGTAGCCCTAACGTTAAATCCAACCACAATAGCATCGGAAGCTGTAGCCAGCAGCACATCACTTTCGGTAATAGCACCAACGGCTTTCAACACCACGCTGACTGCAATTTCGGGCGTGGAGAGTTTCTGTAATGAGTCGCTCAATGCTTCCACAGATCCATCCACGTCACCTTTGATGATCAGGTTCAGTTGTTTGAAGTTACCCAATGCCAGGCGGCGTCCGATCTCATCAAGTGTAATATGTTTTTTGGTGCGGATACCCTGCTCACGAAGGATTTGTGCCCTGCGTGTAGCCACGGATTTCGCTTCACCTTCATCCTGATATACTTTGAATTTCTCTCCGGCCTGTGGCGCACCATTCAACCCAAGAATCAGGGCAGGAGTAGCCGGAGGGGCCTTATCCATGCGTTTGTTTCTTTCGTTGAACATCGCTTTCACCCTACCGTAGTATTGTCCGGAAACTACCAGATCACCAGGTTTCAGGGTGCCGTTCAGGACCAGAACAGTGGCAACATATCCACGCCCTTTATCGAGAGTCGCTTCAACAATGGTACCTGCGGCTTCCCTGTCGGGATTACTTTTCAGGTCGAGCAATTCTGCTTCCAGCAGAATTTTTTCGAGCAGCAGGTCGACATTCAGCCCTTGCTTCGCGGAAAGTTCCTGGCTTTGGTATTTACCACCCCATGATTCCACCAGCAAGTTCATAC
>JAEYRC010000301.1 GCA_023409675.1 Bacteroidota bacterium | reverse complement strand
GAACAATGGTATAATAAGGAATAGTCATTGGAAAATCCTTCAGTTGAAAACAACTGTTCAGCATACAATGCACCATCCGGCTTGCGGAATTGTGTATGTCGTTTATGGGGTATTTGACCGAGCGTATGATATGCAGGCATAAGATTCAGGTATTCGTTCCGGTAATAATTTACGAATTTTTACCCACAGACGATCGTGCCAGCCACAATGACAACATAGCGACCAGCTTAATTCCTTTTTATCAACCATTGATTATTCCGATTTCCGAAATAAACCATCAGTTGTGGGTTCATATCCAGAAATTAAATCGACATACCCGGAAACAGCGGTCTTGCCACATCCCGGAACGGCCAGGGAATTACCGCCAGGATCAGGATCAGCGCGATCAGAAAATTCCAGAAGGCTTTGGTATGTTTGGCCTTATCGCTGATATTCTTTTTAGCGACACCTTTTCCCAGGGTGATGAGAATAATGGCTACAAGCATTCCGATAGTGTGTTCCACTACCCAAAACCGGGAAGCCGAATTGCCCATCACCTCTCCCATGCCCTGAGCCTGAATGAGTTTCAGTCCGAAATTGCCGGCAAACCATTGGTATAACCCGATCAGCAACTGAATATGTGCCGCGATCATCAGGAATAAACCGACTTTACGGTCGCCCGAAGTATAAGCTTTCGAAGATGACATTCCGGATAGATGCTTCACGATAGCTACGATCAGCAACAATAATATGACCCAGCGGAGAAAATTGTGTAAGTGCGTATGACCTTCGTACATAGCAGCAGGTTTGATTGAAAGTGATGGATTACCGCCTAAAGATATTATTTAAATCTGTTCAGCCGTAGTCTGCCGGATTAATTCACCCAGTCGGCCAGAAAAATATTGGTATCTCGTGTACCGCCATTGTTCCGGTTGCTGGAAAAAACCAGTTTGCGGCCATCGGGACTGAACATGGGGAACGCGTCAAATCCATTATCGCGACTGATCTTTTCGAGGTTATTACCTTCCAGATCGATCATATACATGTTAAATGGAAACCCACGCTCGTATTCATAGTTGCTGCAGAAGATAATATGTTTACTGTCGGGGGTAAAGTTCGGCGCCCAGTTCGCATTTCCCAGACGGGTTACCTGGCGGGCATCAGAACCATCGGCATTGGCAATGAAAACTTCCATAGCTCCCGGAGCTACGTAGCCCTGCGATAACAGGTCTTTGTAGTCGGCGATATCAGCCTCGCTAACCGGTCTTGACGCGCGCCATAACAATTTAGTTCCATCCGGACTGAACCATGCTCCGCCATCATACCCCAGTTCAGTAGTGATACGACGGGTAGAACCGGATTCCAGATCCATCAGGTAAAGATCGAGATCACCATCACGCATGGAGGTGAACACCATAGTTTTTCCATCCGGAGAAAGCGTAGCTTCCGCATCATACCCTGCCGCGTCGGTCAACTGTTTCACAATATTCCCCTGCAGGTCGGCCATAAAAATATCATAGCTGTCATAGATCGGCCAGATGTAGCGCTTCATTTTTTCCCTGTCGGGTACCGGCGGACAATCGGCGCTGCCGAGGTGGGTGGAAGCATAAATCACATGTTGGTTATCACTGGTAAAAAAAGCACATGTAGTTCTGCCTTTGCCGGTACTTACCAGGCGGGGTTCAAACTTCTCGTCCGCTGATTCAGGAACTTTTCCAACATAAATCTGATCACAGGCTATTCCTTCCGCCGGATTTGTTTTCTGAAACACCAGGTATTTGCCATCGTAACTGAAATAGGCCTCTGCATTATCACCACCAAACGTCAGCTGACGCAGATTGGCAAAATGTTTTTCATCTTCATAAATCAGGGAATCTTTTACATTCTGGCGCTCATTAACTTCATTGATTTTCGCGGGCTCCGTGGCACAATAGGAAAAAAATACAAGCGCTGAAACAAGCAGGGATAAACGAGGGTTCATGGAAGAAAAAAATTAACTGCAAAGGTATTCTGTTAAAATATTTAATTGTCAGGGTATTGTCATAAGCAGTTCTTTAAAAATTAGATAGCTTTGATCGCATGAAGCGTGTTATTCTGTTATCCGGTTGTATAGCCCTGTTGCTGGGTATGACCGCCTGCAACATGATTGAGAAAGAAGAGCGTGAAACGGACAGAAAAGTGATCCTGAATCTTCCTCCATTCGACAGCATCGGCGACAGCATCCGAAATGATCCGGAGAACGCGGGTCTGTTACTGGAACGCGCGGTACGACTTTCGCAGCATACGCATCATGACCTGGCATCTGAAGATTATAAAAAAGCCTGGGAACTGACGAAAGATGAGCAGATATTAATGGCCTATATATCCAATGTATTGCTGGTCGGAGACTTTTCCCTTGCGGTAGACCTGCTGAAGGAAGGTCAAAACCAGTTTGATCATAATCCCGAATTCAGCCGGCGCCTGGGTGAGGTCTATATGCAGTTAGACCGGCCACAACTGGCGCTTAAGGAATATGACCATATCCTGCAGCGCGATTCCTCCGACTTTGAGGTTTGGTTTGAGCGGGGCATGCTGCTGTCGAAAATGAATGATACCGCCAATGCGATCCGATCGCTGGAACGTTCTTATGAATCCATGCCTATTGCCTATACCGGTCTTGCCCTGGCCAACCTGTATGTATCGGTTAAGGATTCCCGTGCACTCGATATCTGTGATGCAATACTGAATCGGGATTCCAGTATTCACCAGATTGACGCGTTATTTCTGAAAGGTGTTTATTATGCGGAAACCGGCAACCCGACTGAAGCGGTTAAACAGTTTGATGATTGTATCCGGCGCGACTGGAAGTTCATAGACGCGCATCTGGAAAAAGGGATTGTTTATTATAAGCAACGCGATTACGAGCAGGCACTGGAAGTTTTCAAACTGGCCACCACCGTTTCCAATACCGTAGCCGACCCCTGGTATTGGGTGGGCAGAGTTTACGAAGCCCAGGGCAACAGTGATGAAGCGCGATTGAATTATCAGCGTGCCCTATCCCTGGAACCCGATTTTTATGAAGCTGAGATCCGCCTAAGAAATCTTGCCAGAACCGAAGGATAATGTAATATTTGCAAAATTTTACCCTATGCCCATTGTTGCTCCTTCCTTACTGGCCGCTGACTTTCTGAATCTTGCCGGGGCAAGCAAAATGATCAATGACAGTGAAGCGGAATGGTTTCATCTTGATGTGATGGATGGCCGCTTTGTTCCCAATATCAGTTTCGGACTTCCGGTTATAGAGCATATCCGGAAGGCAACCACCAAAGTCTGTGATGTACACCTGATGATTCTTGAACCCGGAAATTATGCGGCGGATTTTAAAAAGGCCGGCGCGGATATACTTACGGTTCATCTAGAAGCCTGTCCGCACCTGCACCGCAATATAGAACAGATCAAAAGCCTGGGCATGCAGGCCGGTGTTGCGCTGAATCCGCACACCCCTGTCGATACCCTGGAAGATATTTTACAGGATATTGATATGGTGTGCCTGATGAGTGTTAATCCGGGATTTGGGGGTCAGAAATTTATTCCGCATACCCTGAACAAAATTCGCAGGCTGCGCAGGATGATCGATGAAAAAGGTTATGCGGTGAAGATCGAAATTGATGGCGGTGTAACGCTTGAAAACGCGGCTTCAATCGTAGCAGCCGGCGCTGACGTTCTGGTAGCAGGAAGTACCGTGTTTAAAGCGAAAGATCCGCTGGAAACGATCCGTCAGTTGAAGCAATTATAACCGCGACCAAAAGATTTTCACAACCGGATGGTTAAATACCTGTTTACCTTATCGTTCATCAGCCTTTTCCTCACCGGCAATCTTGTTATGGGCCAGTCGGGCTGGGCCACCTTATCCGGTAAAATTACAGATGATCAGCAACTGCCCCTTCCTGGGGTCTCCATTATGATGCTCGGCAGGCATACCGGTATCAGCAGTTCAGATTCCGGCACTTTTCAATTGAATGTTCCTGCAGGCCGCGCCTTTGGCCTGGTGTTCAGCTATACCGGATATAAAACCATTCAGCAGAACTTTTTATTGAATCCGGATGAGCATGAATATGTTACGATTCGGATGGTAAGAGTAAATGAAGTGTTGAATGAAGTGGTGGTAACCGATCAGGTCCGCCGGCGGGAAGCCGGTCTTGTGGTTATCAATCCGAAATACGCGCTGGATATCCCTGCACCCGGAGGCGGTATCGAAAGCCTGATAAAGGTTTTTGTGGGTTCGAATAATGAACTGACTTCGCAATATTCGGTTAGAGGAGGCAGTTATGATGAGAACCTGATTTATGTTAACGACTTTGAAGTGTTCCGTCCCTACCTTGTACGTAGTGGTCAGCAGGAAGGCCTGAGTTTCATCAATCCTGAACTTACCCGAAACGTCAGTTTTTATACCGGAGGATTCCAGGCAAAATATGGTGATAAAATGTCTTCCGTACTCGATATTCAATATAAAAAACCCACCAAAACTGCGGGCTCGGTGTATGCAGGACTGCTCGAACAAGGAATGCACTTCGAAGGGATCTCAAAAAATAAGCGATTTACCCTGCTAACGGGTATCCGAAACCGAAGTAATCAGAACCTGCTGCGCAGCCAGGAAACTCAGGGTAATTATATTCCATCCTCATCCGACTGGCAACTGCTGATGACCTATAAAACGGGTGCACGGAGTTCCCTTGAATTTCTGGGCAACCTGTCGAATACACGCTTTACGCTGATTCCGGAATACAGCCAGCTTACCTCAAGTGTTTTCTCGCCTTTCTTTACCGCCAACCTCGGGCTCGACATCTATTTTTCCGGACGCGAAAAAGATGCTTATTCTACCCGCATGGGGGGCTTGTCGTTCAACTATCAGCCCACCGATAACCTGCGGCTCAAATTCATGGCCAGCGCCTTTTCAAATAAAGAGACAGAGGCTTATGATATAACAGGAGCTTATCTTTTCGGGGAACGGGAGTTTGATAAATCGAAGCCTGACTTCGGGATGATCAATAATCCACTTGGCGCGGGATTATTCCAGACCTATGCCCGCAACAAACTCGATATCGCTTTATTTACTGTTGCGCATAAGGGCAGCCTGAACAAGGGCAGGCATTATATTCAATGGGGATTGACTGCAGAACAGCAGCGCATAAAGGATAAGCTGCATGAATGGGAATACCAGGATTCTGCTGGGTATAACCTGCCCTACAATCCGAATGTGCTTGAACTTTCCCGAACGGTTCGTTCGAATGCTTCCATTTCCCTGATCCGCCAGACGGGTTACATTCAGGATAATGTTGTGCTGGGCAACCAGGACTGGATCATACAGGCCGGGCTTCGGTGGAACTACAATTCCCTTAATAAAGAATTGTTATTGTCGCCCCGGGCAGGTTTTTCATGGAAACCCCAGCGCTGGTCGCGCGATTTTGTGTTCAGGGCCGCTGCCGGCGCCTATCACCAACCGCCCTTCTATCGTGAACTTCGGCGCTTCGACGGATCTGTTAATACCGAATTACTGGCCCAAAAAAGCTGGCAACTGACGGCCGGGTTCGATTACCAGTTCAGTACAGGCAACAGGCCTTTCCGATTATCGGCAGAAACCTATTATAAACATATGACGGATATTGTTCCTTACGATATTGATAATGTAAGGATCCGGTATTTTGGTGAAAACACCGCCAGGGCCTATGCTACAGGTCTTGAATTGCGTTTGTTCGGAGAACTGGTTCGCGATGCAGAAAGCTGGATAAGCCTTGGCTTTATGCGCGCCCGTGAAGACCTGGAAAATGATTCATACTATCGATATACGTTGAATGAAAATAATGAACCCACGGACAGCAGCCTGGTGCAGCATGGATGGCTGAGACGCCCTACCGACCGGATGTTCACTTTTGGCATGTTTCTGCAGGATTATCTTTCCACCAACCAGAATTTTAAAGTGTACCTTAATTTTCTTTATGGCAGTAACCTGCCCTACAATATTCCCAACAGTGTGCGCTACAGGAATGCCATGACCATCGACCCGTATATGCGCATTGATGTTGGCTTTAGTGCACTGTTGCTGGATGCGGAACGTTCGAAACGCAGAAGCCGCCATCCATTCCGGCATCTCGAAAACATCTGGCTTACGCTGGAGGTTTTCAACCTGATCGACCGGGATAATACCATATCATACCTGTTAATAAAAGATTTCAGTAATACCGTTTTCGCTATGCCCAACCGCCTAACCCCCAGACTGCTCAACCTTAAGCTGGTCACGCGGTTTTGACCGCGTTTCCAAGAATCATGAAAATCGCTCCCATTGTGGGAATGAAATAAGTAGTATTCAAGATATTTTTAAACTGATTATCAGCGAATTAAGATTTTGGCACCTCATTCGCTATGCTAAGACTATTCTGACAAAGGCCTCTTGTATTCTAAAGCATTGGGCCGTAAAATTTCAAAAGTTAAGCTGATGATTCTACAGGTAGCCATAAAACCAAACCCGTTTAAATCAACTATTCAACTGGATGTGACCTGCGAATACAGCCGCCAGGTGATTGTACGGATGTTCAATGATACAGGCAGGATCATCAGGATGTTCAGCTGGTATCTTGTTTCAGGAACCAATGTAACGGCGATCAATGAGTTAAGGAATATTGAAGAAGGCATTTACATGGTCGATATCATTAATCATGAAGGTGATGTTTTATACAGCACCAGGCTCACCAAAGAGTAACCAACACGCGTACACGAAACCTTTATAGAATAGAAAAGGAGCTATTGGCCGGCTCCTTTTTTTTATGCCGCTAATACCTGAAAGTTATTAGATTTGGCTATGATTAAATTATCGGTAAACATAAACAAGTTTGCCACCCTGCGCAACAGCAGAGGCGGTAATAATCCGGATGTGCTGAAAGCCGCGATGGATGCCCAGCACTTTGGTGCCGATGGAGTAACAGTGCATCCAAGGCCCGATGAACGCCATATCCGCTACAGTGATGTTCGGGAGATCAGGAAAATTATCAGCACCGAATTTAATATCGAAGGCAACTGCCGTGAACAGAAATTTGTTGACCTGGTACTGGAAACCCTTCCGCATCAGGTAACCCTGGTTCCGGATGACCTGGGTCAGCTAACCTCGAATCATGGCTGGAATACCATTGAACACCAGCAGTATTTGCAGGATATGATCCGTATATTCAAAAACGCAGGGATCCGTACGTCCATCTTTGTTGATCCGGTAGAAGATTTTGTCCGCGCCGCGGCAGATACCGGCACAGATCGAATTGAATTGTATACGGAAGCCTATGCCACCGGTTACGAAGCTGATAAAGAAGAAAGTATCCGTCCGTACAGAAAGGCTGCCGAACTTGCCGGCACATTAGGTTTGGGACTCAATGCCGGTCACGACCTTGACCTGCACAACCTGCGCTTTTTTGCCCGGAATATACCCGGCCTGCAGGAAGTATCCATTGGACATGCGCTGATTTGTGATGCGCTGTATCTGGGCTATGAAAATGCCATCCAGCTTTACAAAAGACAGTTAAATACCAGCGCCGAATAAATTCCTCAAACCCCGCGACCATGCAGGAAAAACCGAAACGGCTCGATTCTATAGATGTATTCCGTGCACTGACCATGCTGCTGATGATTTTTGTTAATGATCTGTGGAGTGTGCGGGGGGTACCGGAATGGCTGGGGCATACCGAAGCGCAGGAAGATGGTATGGGACTGGCTGACGTAGTTTTTCCCGCCTTCCTTTTTATTGTGGGCTTATCTATACCCCACTCGATTGCAGCACGCCAGAAAAAAGGCTTCAGCCCTACTTCCACTTTTCTGCATATCGTCTTGCGGGCCGCGGCGCTGATCATCATGGGCGTATTTCATGTTAACCTCGGCAATTACAGCGATACCGCGCTGATTCCGAAATTTCTCTGGCAGATCCTCATTACGATAGGATTTTTTATGGTATGGCTCGACTATCCCTCAACATTACCGGTTAGGCACAAACGAATCATTCAGGGCAGCGGTATCGCTTTATTGCTGGTACTGGCGGCATTGTACAGGGGAACATCACCTGAAGGAACGGTATGGTTGCAGCCAAAATGGTGGGGCATTCTTGGTCTTATTGGCTGGACTTACTTTTTCTCGGCCACGCTTACTTTAATATTCAAAGGGAGAATACTTCCGTTGTGGATCAGTTTATGCGTCTTTCTGGCCATAGCTGCCGCCTCACAGGCATCCTGGTCTTTCTATGATACACAGGTAGCACCCTGGTTTGGGCTGCCGATGGATGCAGGCCTGCCGGTGCTGACCCTTTGCGGTGCCATTCTATCGCTCTACTATAACCGATATCTTAATGAAAAGGGTCTGAAACATTTCGCGATGACAAGCGTGCTTATTGCTGCCGGCATGTTCGCTTTTGGATTTATCACGCGCCCAGTGTGGGGTATTTCAAAGATACTTGCAACCCCATCATGGATAACGATATGCAGTGGTATCTCTATCCTTTTCTTTCTGCTGATGATCTGGGTTTGCGACCTGAAAAAGAAGACTGCCTATTTTAATATTATCCGTCCGGGTGGAACCAGCACCTTAACGGCCTATCTTCTGC
>JAEYRC010000261.1 GCA_023409675.1 Bacteroidota bacterium | reverse complement strand
ATTTTAAAACAGCCTTTCCCGCAGATTGCACAGATTTGAGCTGATATACCCAGATATTTTGGCTGTTCATCTGCGCTGATCTGCTAAAAATTTGCGGGATCTGCGGGAACTGTATTTATGTATTTTTTACACGGATTTTAAAACAGCCTTTCCCGCAGATTGCACAGATTTGAGCTGATTTACGCAGATCTTTTTTGGCTGTTCATCCGCGCTGATCTGCTAAAAATTTGCGGAATCTGCGGGAAATGTATTTATGTATTTATTGTACTAAAGGAAACTGACTAATACGAAGCGTAGTACATCCATAAGGAATGAGCACCAGCTCTTCAGCTTTTTGCTCTTTTAAATACCGCAGCGGGCTGTAGGGAACCGGCCCTGCGGTTTCATTGTACAACTTCCATTCAGGAATACGTTTTCCTTTGGTGCGTATTTCAATTGGTGCGTTCTCTAAAGTCCAGGGCGTTGAGCCGGCAGCCTTTTTTTCTACAACTTCAAATTCTTCCGCAGTATTTCGTACCACTGTTTCCAGCAAACCATAATTCCATGCTGAAGCTGGCCTTACCTCCCGGTAGGCGCCATAACGATCGCTGGCGGGAACATTCTTCCAGTCTTCCTTAATTTTCAGTGCATACACCAATGGGCCGCGTTCCACACCAACCGACTGATCGTGCCAGCGGCTGGTCGTAACGGTCATGGGCAGGTCGAGTTCTACCACATCACCATCCTTCCACTCCCGGTGCAGCTTAACCACCTGCCCTCCGGCTGGTTCCATAAACATTTTGCCATTGACCTTAACAATGGCCCTTGAGCACCAGGAGGGAATACGCATATGAAAAGGAAAGAGCGCATCTTCACGCATATTCAGTGTAAAGCGGATTTTTCCACGGAATGGATAATCGGTTTCTTCACGAAAGGTTACGGGAACATTTCCGTTAACCGTAACTGTTGCTTCTGAGGGACCGTAAATTAAGGCTGCAGCCCCGTTATCATTCGTAGCCTGCCAGAGATTTTGTACAAATTTGGGCCAGCCCTGGTGCATATTGGTGGTACAGCAGGGAAAACCGGTAAGCACGCCATAGCACAACGCCGTACCATCATATGAGGTTACAAAGTTGCGGTGGTGGCGGGTGACCATCACCTGGTTGGGCTGCTGGTAATATTGTCTGCCCATGAAATCATCTGTCACCTGTGTAGGCAGCGCATTAAAAGCGACACGCTCCAGCATATCCATCATTTCCACATCACCGGTTATGGTGAGCATATTCTCCAGTGAAAACATCATTTCAACCGCGGTACACAATTCTGAACCCAGGGTAGGATCAGCGCCACGGGTAAGTTCATCAGCGCCATAAAGTCCGGTTACATGTCCCTGATAGGTACGGATATCCTCAAACGCTTTTTTTACCGACCGGATGTATTCCGGATCTTTACGCTGCTGGTAATAGATTACCGGGGATTTGATGCCCTGGGCAAGGTTAACGCAATGAAATTTATAGGTTGTTGCCAGATGGTTGGTATGCAGGAAGGTATGGTGCCAGTCGTAGGTTTGTTTGTTGATCAGCTCTGCCAGCTCGAGCAGGAATTTTTCACCGGTGAGATTATACAGCCAGTATGTGATCTGGAGATTATCCGCGCCCCGCTGTGAACCCCACCACGAATAATGCCCAAGAGGCGTTTGCGGCAATGTTTTCAACTGATACCGCGCATAGCGCATCATGAGATCAAGTACCCGCTGATCTTTTGTTGCGGTATAGTATTGCTGCATTACCTTCAGCATGACCATTTTTGGCCACCAGTCGCGGGCCCTGTCGCGCTGCAGTCCAGGTTCCGGTTCAGGATCTTTTTCCGGTGGAACCGGACCAAAATAACCATCTTCCAATTGATTTTTTATAGACCATTCGATCCAGGGTTTCAGTTTATTTTTGAGTTTATCATCATTCAGAATATAGGCCAATGGTGCCAGTCCATCGAGCCAGTAAGGCCCTCGCTCCCAAACATCCCCATCTCCGCCAAGCCAGCCATTGCGTTCTCCCAGCACCAGCGGATACAGCTCATCAAGTTGTCCTGTCATGCCCTGAGCCATCTTTTCCAGGTTATCAAGCAGCCAGCCCTTGGGTTTAATAGCGCCAAAAGGCAGGCTCAGGTAGGGCTTTTGAAGCAGGGGAGCACGGTTTTGAAGATAGGGCAATGAGTCGGCGTTTGGCGAATGTTCGGACTTAGCCGTTGCCACCATCAGGCTTGCTGTAACCATAAGCACCAGGTTTTTCAATTGTTTTTTAATTCGATTCATAAGCGCGGTTTACCGGATTAATAGTGTAAATTAGATATACCCAAACCCCTCCTTCCTGAAGCGTAAAAGTAAATTGCTTCACATGGAAAATCCTATAGCGGTAGAAAAACGTTCCGGTAACGTTTGCAGAAAGTTGAATTATGAAGCGACCAGCGACTATCAAAGACCTAGCTATACAGTTAAATATTTCAGTATCCACGGTTTCCCGGGCATTGCGTAATGCTGCCGATGTAAATCCGGATACCCGAAAACAGATTCTGGAATTAGCGGAAAAATTAAATTATCAGCCCAACTTTTTTGCACAGGGACTGGTGAAGAAAAAGACCAATATGATCGGGGTTATCGTTCCTTCGATACACTCGAATTACTTTTCAGAAGCATTGAGTGGGATGACGGATCTGGCGCTGGATCAGGGGCTACACCTCATGATCTGCCAGAGCAATGAGCAGGCAGAAATCGAAATGCGCAGCATTAAAAAACTGCTGGCCTGTCATGTTGATGGTATGCTGGTATCCGTTTCCAAACAAAGCAAGGACCCCTTCATTTTTGAACAGGTGCGGGAAGCCGGTATTCCCATTGTAATGTTCGACCGCATCCTTTCCAATTTTGAATGCAGCAAGGTAATTGTTGATGAATATGAAGGAGCATTCCGTGCGGTGGAACACCTGATCAAAAAGGGATGCCGGAGAATTGCGCATTTGGGTGGCCCGCGCGAGCTATCGGTAACGAAGAACCGAAGAATGGGCTATATTGATGCGCTGCAAAAGTACGGGCTTCCTGTTGACGAACAGTTGATCATTCACTGCTCAGCTTTTGAAGATAATGCCATGATCGCGCTGCGCAAGATTCTGCATGCTCCCGGCGCGCCGGACGGAATATTTTTTGTGAACGATCTGTCGGCCGTTGCCGGCATCAAATACCTGCGCAATAAGGGTTATCGTATTCCCGAAGACATCCGCGTGGCGGGCTTCAACAATGATCCGGTTAGTGAGGTGGTTGAACCCAGCCTGACTACGGTTATGCAACCGGGTTATGAGGTGGGTAAACTGGCGATGGGGGTGCTGATTGATCAGATTGCAGATGAAAGCCTGCCGTATAAAAATTTGAAACTGCGTACACAGTTGGTGGTGCGGCAGTCGAGCCGATGAAGGTTTTTTTAAAAATGAACAGCCGTTCCCGCAGATTCCGCGAATTTTTAGCAGATGGGCGCAGATGAACAGCCGTTCCCGCAGATTTTCGCGGATTTAGGCAGATCTGCGCAGAGGAACAGCCAGAAAAATCCGCGTAAATCCGCTTTAAATCTTCGGGAAATGTATTTCTTCAGGTAATGCAAATGTTTAGTTAGTGCAGATGAACAGCCGTTCTCGCGGATGGCGCGGATGTTAGCAGATGAGCGCAGATGAACAGCCAGAAAAATCCGCGTAAATCTGCCCTAATCTGCGGAATCTGCGGGAACGGCTGTTCTTCAGGAAATGTATTTCTGTATTCATATAAGAAAAGTATACAATATTATGCCCGAGCTCCCCGACGTTGAAGTCTTTTCCCGAAACCTGAATACCCTGTTTTCCGGAAAAAAGCTGTTGAAAGTGAAGGTCGTAAATGGGAAAAAACTCAAAAATTCTCAGAAAGAATTTTCCAAAAAGTTAAAGGGCAAAACACTAACAGATATCTATAGGTCAGGAAAGGAAATGCGCTTTGCCTTTGACAATGGCACTCTGCTGGGTCTGCATTTAATGCTGACCGGTGATATCTTTGTTTTTGAAAAAAAGAATGAACATAAATTCACTATTGCGGAATTGTATTTCGAGGGTGGTGCCGGCATTGCACTCACCGACAGGATGCGAAATGCCAGCATACAACTTGATCCGCAAGATAAGGCGGGGGTGGATGCCTTATCAAAGGAACTTAATTACAGATACCTCAAAAAAGTATTCCAGCGAAAGGCAACCATCAAAACCATTTTAATGGATCAGAATATCATCAGGGGAATTGGTAATGGATACTCCGATGAAATATTATGGAAAACCAGAATTTCTCCTTACTCCATAGCGGCTGCTGTTCCGGATGAAAAAATCAAGGCCTTGGTAAGAAATATAAAAAAGGTGTTGAAGGATTCTACTGAAGAAATCTATAAAGCCTATCCCGGGATTACTTCAGGAGAAATTAAAGATTTTTTAAAGATCCATACCAGAAAACAGTCCACCAGTCCAACCGGAAAGAAAATAAAAATCGATACGAAAGGCAGCCGAAAAACATATTATACGGAAGAACAGATACTTTATACGTAAGCTCAGGTTCCCGCAGATGAATAGCCGTTCCCGCAGATGGTGCAGACGAACAGCCGTTCCCACAGATTTTCGCGGATTTAGGCAGATCTGCGCAGAGGAACAGCCAGTAAAAATCTGCGTAAATCTGCCCCAATCTGCGGAATCTGCGGGAAATGTATTCTCCGGGAAATGTATTCTTCAGGAAATGTAATCTTCAGGAAATGTATTTATCTCCCATTCGATCGCAGCACCACCGCCTCTTTCTTCCTTCTGTCGGGGTGTGTTTTTTTGATGATATAATGCCAGTCCTTATCACTTACATCAAGAAAAAAGATCGAACCCACTTCATTTCGCTCTACCGCGTCCTGAAATTCTTTAGGCTGCATGTATTCACCATAGAACCAGTCTGTATCTCCACGGGTCGTATTGCCATCCATGGTATACTGATCCGACAACA
>JAEYRC010000221.1 GCA_023409675.1 Bacteroidota bacterium | reverse complement strand
AACATTCTGGTTCCGGTCGATTTATCCGCCAGATCGCAATGGGCGGTTAAAAAAGCGGCTGCGCTGGCTGTGCAGCGCCGGGCCACGATTCACCTGGTACAGATATTACCTACCCGCGGCCCCTCGTTGCTGTCGATGGAAAGCCCTGGCCTGCCCGCAGCGGCATGGACAGAGGAGGCTTCAGAAAATCTCAGCCGGCTGCGGGAGATTTGCACCGAACATCAGATCAATGCTGATCGTGTACAGCTATCCGTTATGGAAGGCGGTTTCAAACAGCAGCTGGCTGTCTGCCTTCAAAATACAGATGCCGATCTTCTGGTCATTGGCATCCCCGAGCATCAGTTGTTAAGAAGGATCATTGCCCGCAACACCCTGCGCAGGATCAGCACCAACTATCAGATACCCGTGATCGGCGTGGGCGCTGAAAGTGCAGCTCCTATCCGCAAGATCGTGCTTCCGCTGGGTGAAAAACTTTCCGTCAGAAGTATTAAGCTGGCCACCTATATGGCAAAGGCCTGCAAATCGACCTTATACATTGTAGCGCTCCGCCCGGTAGGCGGCCTCATCTCCGAATCGATGAACCTCACCCGGGAGATTATAAAAAGTATATCCACCGTACCGGTTCAGTATTATTTTCTTGATGGTAAGAATCTTGCTGAAAGTTCAGTGCGGTTTGCGCGCCGCATTCATGCCGATCTGCTGATGATCAACCCGGTTAAAGGTTTCAGCCTTCCCGGACTATGGAACAGGATCACGAACAAGATACTTTCCTGCAGCCAGGTTCCGGTTATCATGGTGAAGTAATCCGTTCCCGCAATCCATATTGTGCTAAATAACAATAAGAAATTTGTTATCAGTAGCGGAAGAGAAATTTTCCCCGGTGCATGCGCAGTTCAAAGCGCGTTCCGCTGATGTACTCGCCATCAAGATGTGCCGGCACATCCAGCATGCTTTCAATAAGAACCGAATCGGCAAGATCCGATTCAACAAATTTCAATCCGGTATGCGACCCTTTTTTCAACCGTGGAAGATGAAACAGCCGAAGTAAAGGATGTATTTTCTTTATTGTAAGCACATCAAAAAGACCGTCATCGATCAACGCGTTCGGCGCTACCATAAACCCTCCTCCATAGCGGCAGCCATTGGCTACGGTAACCATGAAAAACCTGCCGTATCTGCTGCTTCCGTTGATGGTGATAGTGCAGGCCGTTTCTTTATAAAACAACAGGTGCTGCAATACCACAGCGAGATAAGCCAGATAGCCTGCAGATAATTTACTTCGTCTTTCCATAGACTTTACGATTCTTCCATCGAAGCCCATACCAAAGCCATTCATAAAAAGTTTACCATTGCAACTGCCGGCATCAATTCTTTCGGTGCGACCGGAAAGCGCAATGGACAAATTCTGCTGCAGGGATATTTTTCCATAAAGTTTAAAATGAAAATCATTTCCGCTTCCACCCCGGAAAAGAGTGAGCGGCAGTGATGTTGAGGGATAGCGATTGATAAAATAATTGAGGGTTCCATCACCCCCAACTATAAACGCTTCGGTACAGTGGCCCATTTCTTCCGGCCAGTTTCTGTCGTAGGTAATAAAGGGGATATTTTGCCGTTTCAGAAAATCCTCAATAGTTGCGGTAATGTTCTTCGACTTTCCCTTACCAGCCCTGCTATTGGTAAATAACGCCACCAGGCGATCGTTTTTTCCTGCATGCATATGTATTCGCTGCTGCCTGATATAAACAGTTAGAAAATGTAAAATAGCGTATATGTTTGGTATATTTAAGAAAATATAGCTAAGATGGAACGCAGAAAATTTATTCGTAACAGCGCAATGGCTACGGCGGGCATAACGATTTTGAATTTTCCTGTTTTTGGCAGGAATGCGCCAAGCAATAAAGTGGTGCTTGGTGTAATGGGCACCAACAGCCGGGGTGCATACCTGGCAGAATGTTTTGCCAAACTACCCAATGTGGAGATAGGTTATATCTGTGATGTGGAAGAACAAGCCATCCGTAACGGGCTCAAACCCTTCGCCACAGCGGCAAGAAAGCCAAAAGTTATCAAAGACATCCGCAAGCTGGTTCAGCAGAATGATATGGATGCCCTGGTCGTTGCCGGTCCGGATCACTGGCATGCGCCGGCTTCGCTAATGGCCACATCAAATGGAAAACATGTATATGTAGAGAAACCCTGCGGACATAATCCGAGGGAGGGTGAACTACTGGCTGATGCCATGAAAAATTCGGGAAAGCTGATCCAGATGGGGAATCAGCGCCGCTCCTTTCCTACCCTTATCGAAGCGGTTAAGCTTGTCCGTGAGGGCATCATCGGGGAAACCTATTTTGGAAAATCGTGGTATGCCAATAACCGTAAAAGTATTGGGACCGGCAAGAAAGTTCCTGTGCCTTCCACCCTCGATTTTGATCTCTGGCAGGGGCCTGCACCAAGGGTCGATTTTCGTGACAATATTGTACATTATAACTGGCATTGGTTCTGGCACTGGGGCACCGCCGAGACCTGTAATAATGGTACGCATGAAATAGACTGCTGCCGCTGGTTTTTAAATGCTGAATATCCGCAAAAAGTTACATCAGCCGGAGGGCGTTACGCGTTTAAGGATGACTGGGAGACCCCTGATACCCAGGTAGCCACCTTCGAATTTCCCGGGAATAAGGCTATTAGCTGGGAAGGCAGAAGTTGTAATCTTTTCCCTGTAGAAGGAGCCGGAAGAGGTTTTATCATTTATGGAACGGGAGGCACCCTGGTCAACTATGGCGGCGCTGATTATAAGATCTTCGACAAGGATAATAAATTAATTAAAGATGTGAAGTCGGATGTTGAGGCTGACCCCAATAATCCGGTTAGCGCCAGTGGCAACCTGGATATGTA
>JAEYRC010000180.1 GCA_023409675.1 Bacteroidota bacterium | reverse complement strand
ATGTAGGGGACTGTGTTCCCTTTTTAACTATTCATTCCCAAATGAACGGAATTTAATGACCGTCCCGCTTTTGCCGCCCCCTGTAATTTTTGTACCTTTGCGCCTCAAAATTCAGGGATTCAATGATTACAGTAAATAATGTTACACTCTCTTTTGGTAAACGCGTTCTTTTTGATGAAGTAAATCTCACCTTCAGCAAAGGCAATTGTTATGGGGTGATTGGTGCCAATGGCGCCGGAAAATCGACTTTTTTAAAAATCCTTTCCGGTGAAATAGAGCCCAATAAAGGAACCGTGGATATTACCCCGGGAGAACGTATGGCTGTACTCAAACAGAATCATTTTGAATTTGATGAGGTGACAGTACTTAATACTGTATTGATGGGGCACTCGAAAATGTGGGAGGTCATGCATGAACGGGATGCCATCTATGCCAAAGAAGACTTCTCAGAAGCCGATGGCATGCGCGCCGGTGAACTGGAGGCCGAATTCGGCGAAATGGGAGGATATACTGCAGAAAGTGATGCCGCAACACTGTTGAATGAACTGGGCGTGGAAGAAGACCAGCACCAGAGTCTGATGAAAGATATTCCCGGTGCGGTAAAGGTTCGGGTATTACTGGCTCAGGCCCTCTTTGGGAATCCGGATATTCTTATCCTCGATGAACCGACCAATAACCTCGACGTATCCACCATTTCCTGGCTGGAGAATTTTCTGGCCGATTATCAGAATATAGTTATCGTCGTGTCGCACGACCGGCACTTTCTGGATTCAGTATGTACCCATGTTGCCGATGTTGACCGCCAGAAAATTAAAATTTTTACCGGTAACTATACCTTCTGGTATGAATCAAGCCAGCTCGCTGCCCGGCAGTTGACCGATAAAAACAAAAAAACAGAGGAAAAGCGTAAAGACCTGCTGGAATTCATCGCCCGATTCAGCGCCAACGCGTCTAAATCCAAACAGGCGACTTCCCGGAAAAAAGCGCTGGAAAAACTTGTTATTGAAGATATTATGCCGTCAAACCGGAAATATCCGGGTATCGTCTTCAAGCAATTACGCGAAGTGGGCAACCAGATCCTGAATGTTGAAAATTTGAGCAAAAGCATCGATGGCAACCAGTTGTTCAGCAATATCTCCTTTACCGTAAATAAGGGCGATAAAATCGCGATCGTTAGTGATGACCAGATGGCTGTAACCGCCTTTTTTGAGATCATCAACGAAGAAATGGCCCCGGATAGCGGTAAGTTTGAATGGGGAAGTACCGTATCAAAAGCATATCTGCCCAACGATAATTCGAAATATTTTAACGACAACCTTCCGTTGATGGACTGGCTGAGGCAGTATGTTCCGCCGCATGTTACGGAAGTGGATGAACCTTTCCTGCGCAGTTTTCTGGGTAAAATGCTGTTCAGTGGCGATGAGATCCTGAAACGCACCGGCGTTTTAAGCGGCGGGGAAAAGGTTCGCTGTATGATCAGCCGCATGATGCTGCAGGACCCGAATTTTGTTATTCTCGACGAGCCCACCAACCACCTCGACCTCGAATCCATTCAGGCATTTAACGAAAGCATGGAAAATTTTAAAGGTATTGTCATGCTCAGTTCTCATGACCATACGTTTCTGCAAACAGTGGCCAATCGCATCATTGAACTTACCCCCGATGGCGCCATTGATAAGCTGATGACCTTCGACGAATATTTTGAAGATAAAAAGGCCCGGAAACTGGCAACAGCCTGATCCGGCACTTATCAATGTTTACAGTCAATGGCCTTAATGGTTTATCAGCAGGGTAGCAGCGATCGTTTCTTTGGTTAAACAGGCGCTCAGGCAATATTTCCTAACTTTAAACGCTTTACGATGGGCAGATGTATTCAGCCTTTCCAAACGCGTTATGTTGAAGGGGGAAGAACTTTTTATGCAGATGAAAACCGAATTGCCTTGATCGGGAGACTAGTGCTGATATTATGGCTGATTTCCGGGCTATCACCGGCCTATTCCCAGATTCTCCCGGGCAATGCTTCCCTGTCGAACTTCAGGCAGAAATACATTTCCACCCAAACACCACTTGTACAGCTCGACTCATTAAGCATTATTCCCAATACCGTGGAAATGCCGGGAATTCTGGCCTCGGCATATGCTATCGACGCGGTGAATGCCACATTGACCTGGATATCGCCACCACCATTGGATAGCGTGCTGATCCGCTACAGGGTGTTCCATGAGCGCCTCAATGCATCGGCACAACGAATGCGCTACGACAGTGTGATGAACAACTTTATCGGTCAGCCCTATATTCCTGATTTTGGCCGGCGCGACGATGACCGGTTTTTTAATTTCGGAACACTGAACTATTCGGGCAGTTTTGGTCGCGGGATCAGTTTTGGAAATGCGCAGGATGTCGTAGTGAGTTCTAACCTTAACCTGCAGTTGAATGGGTTCCTGGCCGACAGCATCGAAATTCTCGCGGCGATAACCGATAACAACATTCCCATTCAACCCGATGGCACCACCCAGCAACTCAATGAATTCGACCGCATTTTCTTGCAATTCCGTAAATCGGGCTGGCAGCTAAGCTTAGGCGATATTGATATCCGCCAGGATGAATCCTACTTCCTGAACTTTTATAAACGGCTGCAGGGTATCGCCTTTGAAAATCGCTCAGCGCTTTCCGAAAAAATTGTAAACCGGTCGATATTATCCGGCTCGATCGCGAAAGGAAAATTTACCCGCAATATCATCCAGGGACAGGAAGGCAACCAGGGGCCATACCGGCTGACCGGCGCGAATAATGAATTCTTTTTCGTGGTTCTGGCCAATACCGAACGGGTTTTTATAGATGGTGAATTGTTGCAGCGCGGAGAAGACCAGGATTATGTGATCAATTATAATACGGCTGAAATCGCGTTTACTCCCCGCCGGATGATCACCAAAGATTCCCGTATCCAGGTTGAATTTGAATACTCCGATCGCAATTACCTTAATGCAAATTTATTCGCGTCGAATGCAGTCACCATAAATGACAAACTCACCCTTCGGGTCAGCGCCTTCAACAACAGTGACGCGAAAAGTTCTCCCATAAACCAGAACCTTGATTCAAGGCAGAAGTCATTCCTGGATTCTCTGGGAGATGACATCAACCGGGCATTTTTTCCAAATGCTGTCCGCGATACATTCAGTACAGGAGCCATCCTTTACAAACGCGTGGATACCGTTTTCAATGGAAGCCGTGATTCTATATACATCTTTTCAACACATCCCGACAGTGCGCGTTACAGCCTTTCTTTTCTTGATGTGGGACAGGGAAATGGCAATTATGTGCCGGAGCTGAACGCGGCTAACGGTAAGGTATACCGTTGGATTGCCCCGCTTAACGGAATGCCACAGGGCAGGTTCGAGCCGGCGCTCTTTCTGGTAACACCCAAAAAACAGCAGGTTGTAAGCGTGGGTGCAGATTATGTGGTGACCGATAAAACTTCTATTCAAACTGAAGTTGCGATGAGCAATTATGATGTGAATACCTTTTCTAAGAAAGACAAAGAAAACAACCGCGGTTTCGCTGCAAAGGTCGGCATGAAACATGCCGTTCCGGTTAGCGGTGAAAGTGGCTACCGGTTGATCAGCACCTTGGGATATGAATATGTTGAGAAAGAGTTTCGTCCGCTCGAGCGTTTGCGAAACGTCGAATACACCCGCGACTGGGGCCTGCCCCTGGTCGTAGCGCCTGCGGATGAGCGCATACTGACTGCCGGCCTGCGGCTGGAAGATAAACGGCAAAACGCGCTGCAATATCAGCTCACCCATTTCAGCCGCGACAAATTGTTCAATGGGCTGCGCAATACCCTGATCCATACCCAGGATATAAAAGGGTATAAGTTCAATAATATCATCAATCTTTCCAGCATCAGCACCGATACGGAAAAAGGTTATTTTCTGCGGCCATCCTTTGCCGTTAGCCGTAAATTTGAAAAGCTCAGGGATTACCAGCTTGCCCTTCAGTACAGTGTGGAACAAAATGAACTTCGCGACAAAGAGACCGATTCAGTATCTCCCCGGGCATTTTCTTTTTCGATCGCGCAGGCCTCCCTTAAATCGTCAACGGATAAGCCTAACCGCTGGGGACTTATTTTTTTTACACGCACCGATGCTTATCCTTCCGGTAAACTATTACAGCGCTCCGACAGGAGCCGGAACATAAACCTGTTCACTGAATTATTGAAAAATCCCCGCCATCAGTTTCGGTTGAACACCACCTTTCGCAGTCTGGAAATCCTGCAGGGTGGCATAAGCAATGCCGAACCTGAAAACAGCCTGTTAAGCCGGGCGGAATACCAGGTCAACGAATGGAAAGGTTTCTTAACCGGTAATATACTGTATGAGGT
>JAEYRC010000177.1 GCA_023409675.1 Bacteroidota bacterium | reverse complement strand
AAATCTGGTCGTGTTCGCCGGGCAAAACTGTATTTCCTTCGCGAACGGAGCGGAAAAAGACCCCGTATCCAGGAAAAAAGACGGGCGGTTACTACGCAGCCTGCATCTAAATAACAGGATCAACTATCTTGAAAGCGGAAGAACGTTCTTCCGCTTTTTTTATTCCTGATATTTACGCTGTAATATTTTTCAATTCTATCCCGGGCATCCGAAAATTCAGTAATTTCGTTGCTCACTGCAATTAAAAATTCAAACATGTTAGCGATTACGAATAATTTATTATTTCTCTCAATGCCCGGTGGTACTGAATGGATCCTGATCATTCTTGCCGTTCTTATTTTATTTGGGGGCAGAAAAATTCCTGAGTTTATGCGTGGTCTGGGTCGTGGAATCCGCGAATTCAATGATGCCAAAACCAATGTGAAAAAAGAAATTGAGGAAGGCATGAACGAAGGTCCTGAAAAACCTGCCGCATCATCTAAAACTTCTGCCGGACAGGCCCATTCTTAATCCTTCAATTCCGGGTTATCGGCTTGTTCGAATTTCATTCCATACAGCAATACCATGAGGCTTTAGCCAATGGGCAAACCTCCTGTGTTCAGGCGGTGAACCATTTCCTGGAAAAAATTCATTCCCAGCATGCGCTCAACGCGTATATCCATGTATATGAAGCGGAAGCCCTGGAAAAAGCCCGCCAGTTAGACCAGGCCCGGCAATCGGGAAAAAAACCCGGCCGGCTCCATGGTGTCGTCATTGCCCTGAAAGACGTTCTCTCCCATAAAGATCACCCGCTCAGCGCTGCTTCGGCGATTCTGGATGATTTTCAGGCAATCTATAATGCAACAGCCGTGGATCGGCTGCTCCAGGAGGAAGCGATCATCATCGGCTCCTGTAACTGTGATGAGTTTGCCATGGGCTCAACCAACGAGCACTCGGTTTATGGCAAAACCCTTAACGCAATCAATCATTCCCGGGTTCCCGGAGGTTCTTCCGGCGGTTCTGCCGTAGCTGTTCAGGCAGGAACCTGCATGGTTAGCCTGGGATCAGATACCGGAGGGTCAGTCAGGCAACCCGCAGATTTCTGCGGAATCATCGGCCTTAAACCCACCTATGGAAGAATTTCCCGTTATGGGCTGATTGCCTATGCTTCTTCATTCGATTCGATCGGACTATTTGGCACAACAACAGAAGATATCGCCCTGGTTTTGGAGGTCATTGCTGGCAAGGATGAATATGACAGCACCGTTTCCAGCCGGGAGCCTGATGCTTATAGCCTGAAAATCAAGGATGAAGCTAAGGTTAAACGCATCGGCTACTTCAAAGAAGCGCTCGAAAGTCCCGCACTGGATCCGGAAATTGCCCGTTCTATCCATACCCTTATCGACAAATTAAAAACCGATGGCTACCAGGTTGAGCCAGTAAGTTTCGACCTGATGGACTATATCGTACCGGCCTATTATGTGTTGACCACAGCCGAAGCGTCTTCTAACCTTTCACGCTATGATGGTATCCGTTACGGCTACCGTAATAACTCCGCGAACGACCTGTTAAAACTGTACACTTCGACCCGGTCGGAAGGCTTTGGGATGGAAGTTAAACGCCGTATTTTACTGGGAACTTTTGTACTGAGTGCAGGATATTATGATGCCTATTTTGGAAAGGCCCAGCAGGTAAGACGATTACTGGTAGAACGTACTACACAGATTTTCAATGAATTCGACGCCCTGATCCTCCCTACTGCCCCCACTACCGCCTTCGAAACAGGTAGTTTTTCCCGCGACCCTATCGCCATGTACCTGGCCGATATCTTTACTGTTTTTGCCAATTTGACGGGTATCCCGGCTATCTCCATTCCAATTTTTTGGCATAGTAATGGCATGCCTTATGGTCTGCAGATTATGACTAACCATTTTTCGGAGTTATCTTTACTGCAGCTATCCCGTCAGTGGATATAACAATACAGCTTCCGGCTTTGAAAAACCAACGCCCCCGACCCCGGAATTGCCTGTACCAATACGCCCTGTGAGAGAACAACCAGAAAATCCACCATCCGCGGTCGGTATTGTTTACCAATTTAAATTAAATGAAAACGAAACATTTTTTATCGCTCGTCATGGCTTCTTTTCTTTCGGTTTTTCTGAAAGCCAATGAAGTCAGCCCATTTATTAACATTAATTTACCTTTCCTTACGGCCTCGGCCGACTCTATTGCCCCCGTTGCCAACAGCACCTTTTCAACCAGTGAACTCATTGCCTCTAACGGTATCAAATTAAACCCCCGGGCACATAGTTTTGTTAATGATTATATTTCCCGTAATTCCCAGGAAATGGAAAAACTTGAAGACTGGGGAAGGCCATATTTTAATATGATGGATGCTGTCTTCAAGAAAAATAATTTACCCGTCGAACTGAAATACCTTGCCGTTATTGAATCGAAGCTGAAAAGCAATGCGGTTTCATGGGCAGGTGCTGTAGGTCCCTGGCAGTTTATGCCGGCCACCGCACGGGGTTATGGCCTGAAGGTTACCCGCACCTATGATGAACGCCGGGATATTGTAAAAAGCACACACGCTGCCGCACGCTACCTTAAATATTTATATACCGAATTTAACGACTGGTTACTGGTGATTGCCGCCTACAATGGAGGCCCGGGTGTCGTGAACAGTGCGATCAGAAAATCGGGTAGCCGCAATTTTTGGAAACTGCAGCATTTCCTGCCCGCTGAATCGCGGAATCATGTGAAGAAATTCATTGCCACACATTATATTTTTGAAGGTCAGGGCGGTATTACCACCCTAACCCGTTCTGAAACCAAAGAACAGATCCGGGAAGTTTCCAATTATCTGGTCTCCCGCAACCTCACCCCGCAGGAACTGCAAGGCGCAAAAACTAAAAATATTTCCGGTAAATATCAGTCGGAAGTTATCGCCCGCCATATTTTGATGGATATCAGTGAATTCAATCGCTATAATCCCAACTTCGATAAACTGATGGCCAGCGAGGAGAACAGCTATCACCTTAAACTTCCAGCTAAGAAAATGGAGCTGTTTGTCGCGAAAAAATACCAGATTCTGAATGAATCGGTAAACCTCCTGTTGAATGCTGAGGCTACTGCACCTTCAACACCTTCTGATAACAGCAGTACCCTGGTGATGTCTAAATAATTACCTCCTTCTCATAATAATTACGGTAAGTCTTCCGCCTGCGGTGACTTACCGTTTTTTTTTATTCCTTCTATGACAGACTGCATGGAAAGACCCTTCAGCAGGCATTCTTCATATTCCTTCGCCGCATCGCTGTTGCTGGTAATGGCCGCACCGGTTTGCCACGATAAATAAGCTGATTCAGCATTATACAACATGGATCGGATCACTACATTGAAGTCAAAATCCGCATCGGGTGTTATATATCCTATCGCTCCCGAATACAGGCCACGCCGGCTTCGCTCATACTGTTCGATCAGTTCCATCACGCGTTTTTTCGGAGCGCCGGTCATAGAACCCATCGGAAAGCAGGCCCTGATAAGCTCAGCAACGGGTAAGGCAGGATCTGGTATTCCGGAGATAGTGGAAATCATCTGGTGTACCTGCGGAAAGCTGTAGATCCCAAATAATTCAGTTACCTGCACGCTTCCCTGCAGACAAACCCTCGAGAGATCATTACGCACCAGGTCAACCACCATAACATTTTCTGACCGCTCTTTTTCACTGGACAGCAGGCTGGTCCGGCTGGCTTCATCAAGCCGGGGATCGGTATAACGTGGAGCGGTACCTTTTACAGGCTGCGAATAAAGACGATCCTGATCCTTTCTGATAAACCGTTCCGGACTGGCACATAAACAATACCTGTCGTTAAGCCTGTAATATGCGGCGAATGGATTTGGATTCCGCCCACTGAGAGCCTGGTACATCGCTGGAGGATCCAGGTGAATCGATTCAACATAAAACTCCTGGCAGAAATTGATTTCGTAACAGTCGCCTTTGGTGATATGCCGCTGCAATTGCTCCACGGTGGCGATATACTCCTCCCTGCTGAATCGCTGTTGTACCACTGCCGCGGAAGACGTTGTTGGCGCTGGTATCGCCGTATTTATGATCTCATCATATACACGCTGATGATCATAACCATGTAGCCCAACCGAAATGCGATGTTCCTCCAGTAAAAGCACCACTTGCGGCACAAAGAAACACATATCGGGAAAACCGACGCCATCGAAATGGGCGGAATGCAGGTTCTCCACATCATTTTTCAGGTCGTAGCCGAGGTGACCAAACAGCCAGTCGGCATGCGTTTGCTGAAATGCATTCAGCCGCTGAAAGGCACCGGAAGACTCAGTAATTAGAAGGTGCAAGGCTCCCGCGCCGGCAATACATTCATACCGGCCGGAGGGATTGGCATATTGCTGGTTATCCAATAAACAACAAATGTTGAACCGGTTTACCCAATTCAACATTTGCTGTTTTATTTTCCGGAGATCTGTTACCGGGAAATGGCGAAAACTTCTTATAATGGTTATTTTTAAATCCGCTTAAAGATCATCATCCTCATCATCCAGGCCTGAATCATTGAACAGGTCCATATCCTTGAAATCATCATCAAAAGAAAGATCATCATCATCTCCTTTCGAAGCCTTTTTACCACTGGCCTTTTTAGTTGATTTTGGCAGATCGAATTCTTCAAAGTCAGGATCCCAGTCATCCTCTTCTTCGGGCTTTTCCCATTCATCTACTTCATCTTCACCGGAATCATCGTCGTCCTCGTCATCATCACGTTTGGAAGTTCTGGATTTTGATGCGGATTTTTTTGCGGGAGTTTCCAGATCATTTTCCTCATCTTCAAGGTCTTCTTCATCATCTTCTTCCAGTTGTTTTTTTGGTTTGGAAGATGTTTTTGCCGCTTTGATATTATCCGTTTTAGAAGCAGGTTTTCCGGAATTGGCTTTGATTGATTTAGCTGCCATAGTCTGATATATTGAGCTGTAAATTTTCGGCTAACTTTTTAATCCGCCAAACTTTTTTAAACTTTTTTTTGGCGTAAAAAAAACTAGTTGGTTTCACCAATTTTGATTAACTGATCGCGTCCCGGACCATTGGATATATAGGTTATATTCACGCCAAGATAGGAATTAATATAAGCTACATATTTTTCCATGGCAGCAGGCAAATCCGCCTGTTCTTTGATCGCAGTGATATCCGTTTTCCAACCTTCAAATGTATTCAGTTCCGGTG
>JAEYRC010000158.1 GCA_023409675.1 Bacteroidota bacterium | reverse complement strand
CGGTTATAGGTAGCCGATTCCCCTAAACGAACTGCCATCTGCGCCACCGAATAGTCATCATAAGCATATTCGAGGGTTTTGGATACACCTGCTTTGGCCTTTGTTTCTACATGGGGTCGCTCAACATGGGGGTCGGAAATAAAACCTTTGGTAATATATTCCTGTAAGTGAGGCCTGCTGCTGTTTTCGACGGTCGCGTTTTTTACCATCAGTTGATAGGTTCCTTCAACATCTTCCCAACTGATGCCTCTTGCAAAGGAGCCTGCAATAAACGGGGCGGCATGATCGCCATGAAAGAACGTGGGTAAAAAACCACGTTTATCACCAATATCTTTCATAGAGCGGATAACATCGGAAGTAACATCCGGCGCAAGCAGGCCAAGCAAAACCAATTTATTCCGATATGTATCCCATAAAGATGGTGTCGTATAATAGCGGAACCCGGCATTGACGACCTTCCCGTTCACATCCGTATAGTCTCCGTTCACATCACTTCGCAGAGCAGGCCAAAGAAAGGAGCGGTACAGGGAGGTATAAAATACCCACTGGTGTTTGGGAGTTCCCCCCTCAACGTCTACTCTTGAAAGCAGCGCTTCCCAGGTACTATCAGCCCGGTTTTTAATCGTTTCAAAGTTCAATCCGGTATTTTCGGCTTCCAGATTCTGACGGGCATTCGCTGTGCTGACAAACGATAACGCGATTCGCAGCTCAACCACTGCTTGCCCGTCATCGCGCAGGTTAAGCAGCGCATTGCCTTTAGATTTACCATCCCCGCTCAATATTATGGTGTCGATGGGTGACGATAACTTTCCATAGAAATAGATCTTATTTTCATCCACCCGCTGAAAACCGGAAATCGTGTAGTTGTCGAGCTGATCTATTTCCCAGTTGCGAACAGAATTATTCGCACGTGATAAATCAAATAACACCCGCTTACCGGTAGAAGCCGGAAAAGTATAGCGGTGATAGCCGGTGCGAAGCGTAGAACTCAGTTCGACATTAATATTATAGTCGCTGAGCAATACCTGGTAATACCCCGGGGCGGCTTTTTCATTATGGTGACTGAACCGGCTGGAAAAGCGACCTTCCGCTGCGGCCCGGGCAGTCAGTGGCAGCACAGGAATATTGCATAAGTTCCAGTGTCCTTTATTGGTATGGGTGAAACCATAAATAAGTGTATCCTCATATTCATAACCGGCACCACTGCCATATTCGGTAATTGGACTTAACTGTACCATGGCATTGGGCAGTGAGCTGCCCGGATAAGTTAAGCCGGCCCATACCCGCCAGTTTTGTGGAGGCGTATAGCCAATATATAGGGGATCGAGCATAGGAGCGGTTCCTAAAAAAGGATTTACCTGAGCCGTTCGTTTAACGGATGAAGCGGAGGGAATTGCAGATGGTGTAGCACATCCATAAACGAACAAGGCAATTATTATACAGTATCGTATCATTGATCATTTATTTCATGGGAATGATAATGCCCGGGCAATGACTATTTTATAAGCTGACCGGATGTTGCAGGCAGAAACTAACGCTGCCAATCAACGCGGCATGTTCACCCAGCGCAGCAGGTTCGATAATACAGCCAGACTGCTCAATTTCCGGGATTAACCCTGATGAAAAAAGCGGCCAGGCTTTAGCAATGTTTCCGCCAAGGATAACGCGCTTTATTCGATGTTGCAGGGTAAGGGGCAGAACAAACTCGGCGATATTTTTTCCGAATTCCAGAAATACCTGCCGGGCAATCGGGTCATGCCCATTTTCAGCCTGCTCTGCCAGGGCTTTCACCGATTCAGCCTCTTTTCCGGAAAGAAATGTATATCGCTTCATGATCCACCTGGCGGATAGGAAATCTTCAGCTATTCCTGTTTTAAAGGGTTGATGCCAAAGATCAGCATCACGGGTGACGCCTTCAGAATATATGGAAGAACCCAGTCCGGTTCCGAAAGTCAGTCCCAATACCGGATACCCGGGCTGCGTTGCCCCGCTGTATAATTCACCCTGCAGGAAACATGCGGCGTCATTACTGAATATAACCTGATCTTCACCGAAGGACAACTCCCTGCAAAGCCATTGCTTGATGTTCAATCCATACAGCGAATGAAATTTATCCTGCTCGCAGATCAGCGAAATCCCTGCTTCATAATCAAATGGACCCGGCATCGCGATGCCCATCGCGGAGGGTATATCAGGAGCGCTGGAAAAGCTTTTGCGGATGAGGGAAAGCCACTGGTTCAGAATTTCAGGGGCATCAAGGGAAGAATCAACTGTGCTGCGGAAGAGCGTTTGCGGCAGAATTTTTCTGCTTCCTGTGTCTATAATGGCGGCGGTGATGTGTGATCCGCCAATATCTACGCCCGCTACTAATTTCCGGTGGTCCTGATCGTTGAGTATTGCCACGCTGTTTTGTCCGGTTTTGATGAATAGGTCAATGCTGCAAATTGTTCCCGGTCCGAATCAACCCCGATTCGCGAATTGAATACTTTAAGCCGGGAAATCGAGAACAACCCGTTAAGCCCTCAGATCAGGCAAGTTGCAAAATCGATTTATCAAAATACGGAAACATTTTTTATAGCGCCATATTTTTTACGCAATGTTTTGCTTCTACCTGAAATAAAAGTGTGATTCTGCTTGTAAACGCAGTTTAAAATTTGAAATACTGCTCAGGATTTATACGGATGGATCCAGGGTTTGCGGTATTTACGCTGCAGCAGCCCGGTCGCTTCAGGATCATTGACAACAAGTT
>JAEYRC010000096.1 GCA_023409675.1 Bacteroidota bacterium | reverse complement strand
TATTATAAATGGACTCAATGGATTTTTCTGCAACTTTTTTCAAGCTGGTTCAACCGTTCTACCCAAAAAGCGGACCCCATTGAAACGCTTACCGAAATATTTAGGAAGGAAGGTAATGCCCAAACACCCTGCCCCGGTGATGCGGCACTGCGGTTTTCAGCTTCTGACTGGAATAATTATTCGGAAAAGGAACAACACGACATATTGATGCAGTATCGCCTGGCCTACTGTGGCTACGGTGAAGTGAACTGGTGTGAAGCATTGAATACTGTACTGGCGAATGATGAAGTGGTCAATGGTGTGAGTGAACGCGGGGGATTTCCCGTACAAAAGAAAAAACTGCGGCAGTGGTACCTGCGCATTACCGAATATGCCGACCGCTTGCTGGAAGGCCTGCAGCAGGTGGCGTTCAGTGATGCCATGAAAGATATGCAGTCGAACTGGATCGGCAAAAGTTACGGCGCCGAGATCGACTTTGCTATCCGTAATCATCCATCGGTTCTGCGGGTATACACAACCCGCCCGGATACGATTTTCGGAGTTGATTTTATGGTGGTAGCACCGGAACATGAACTGGTCAACAGCATCACCACGCCCGATCATCAGCAGGCAGTTCAGGAGTATATCAGTTATGTTAAGAGCCGAAGCGAACGCGAACGGATGGCTGAAAAAAAGATTAGTGGATGTTTTACCGGAGCCTTTGCTGTAAATCCTTTCGATGGACGGGAAATACCGATCTGGATCAGTGAATATGTTTTGGCGGGATATGGCACTGGTGCGATTATGGCTGTGCCCTGCGGCGATGAACGCGATCATAAATTCGCGCAGCATTTTTCTATTCCGATAACAAATATTATTGGAGATCATTACAATGGTCAGGAAGCCAATGCCACCAAAGATGCCCTGCTCGAAAACAGTGATTTTCTGAATGGTATGGTGATGCGCGACGCGGCAACTGTAGTGATCGATCGACTTGAATCCATGGGGATTGGTACCCGAAAAGTAAATTATAAAATGCGCGACGCGGCATTCAGCCGGCAGCGCTATTGGGGAGAGCCTTTTCCGGTGATCTGGAAAGATGGTATGGTTATACCGCTGTCCGAAGAGGAACTTCCGGTCGTATTGCCCCACCTTGATGACCTTAAACCTGGTCCTGATGGGGAAGGCCCGCTTTCGAACCTGGAGGAATGGAAAGCTTACCGCGGCGGCACCCGTGAAGTGAATACCATGCCCGGCTATGCCGGCAGCAGCTGGTATTTCCTGCGGTATATGGATCCGCATAATGATAAAGAATTTTGCAGCCGTTCGGTGAGCGATTACTGGAACCAGGTGGATGTGTATATTGGCGGAACCGAACATGCCGTAGGCCATTTGCTGTACAGCCGTATGTGGACGAAGTTCCTGTTCGACCGTGGATACATCAGTTTTGATGAACCCTTCCGCAGACTGGTGAACCAGGGTAAGATCGGCGGTGATTCCAGAATCATTCACCGCGTGCATGGCAGCAACACCTTTGTATCCGCGGGGTTGAAAGATAATTATCAGACTGATGAAATTCATGTGGATGTTACCCTCGTTAACGGATATGAGCTGGATACGGAAGCGTTCAAACAATGGAAGCCCGACTTCCGCGACGCGGAATTTATTTTGGAAGATGGTCGTTTTCTATGCAGCTCCCGCCTCGAAAAAATGAGTAAACGCTATTTCAACGTGGTGAATCCCGATGATATCGTTTCCCGCTATGGAGCCGATACGTTCCGGATGTATGAAATGTTTCTCGGGCCCGTTGAACAGGATAAACCCTGGGATACCAAAGGCATTGAAGGCGTTCATCGCTTCCTGAAAAAATTATGGCGCCTGTTTTTCGATGAAACCCGCGGTAAGGTATGGACCGAAGAGGAACCCTCCGCCGCTGAATTGAAAGTCCTGCACCGCACGATAAAGAAGATCACCGACGATTATGAACGCTTTTCCTTCAATACAGGGGTGAGCGCCTTTATGGTTTGTATCAATGACCTCAATGAACTCAATTGTCATAAACGTGCAATACTGGAACCTTTACTGATTCTGCTGAATCCATTTGCCCCGCATATCACCGAGGAACTGTGGCATGCCCTGGGTAATCAAAACAGCATCCTTAACGCAAGCTTTCCGAAAGCCGAAGAAAAATTTCTGGTGGAAGCATCCAAAACCTATCCGGTATCGGTGAATGGTAAAGTGCGTACTCAACTGGATATCAGCATGGATGCCAGTCAGCAGGACGTGGAAGCGCTGGTAGCTGCCAATGAGGTTGTTCAAAAATGGGTGGAAGGAAAATCCATTAAGAAAATCATCTATGTAAAGGGCAGGATGGTTAACGTTGTGGTATAACCGATATAATATCTATTTTCCGGTCACCTTACTCAATGCGGTATGTTGCTGTTCAGCAGAATTGCCTGTCTGCCCATTGCCATAGAGTTTGCTCAGGATCCTGATCTCGTCGCCCAGGGTGGATGATATGAGTCTGAACTGATCTGTGATGATCTTCAGATCGGTCATAGACTGGCGGGTTTCCCGGGGCATACTGTATTGTCCCGACTCCAGTTCAAGTTTTCGTTGTTCCAGCAATTTCAGTACTTTTTTATTGATCGGAATTGAACTGTCCGGAGCCACCGTCTCGGGATCATCGGGATCCTGTATCCGTAGCGCCTTTTTGAACTGTCGAAGAATAATCCGGATCATGGGTTCAAACTCCTGTTGCTGATAGCGGTTTCCGGAACTTTTTCCATAATGCGCCAGCCCGGCAATATGGGAAGTGAGCATATGAGTGGCCGTCACCAGTTGATGGTAGAGGTCAAGATTTTGCCGTTTGCTTTTGGGTTCCGAGATCATGCGTTGCAGCAGGTCCGACAGGTTCGCGAGCGCGACAAAAGCCTCTTTACGGGCAATTTTATATTCTGTTTGTTCAGGCGCGTTGCTGCCAAAAAAACGGGCCGCCGCTTCAAAATAATTTCGGTTGCCCGTCAGGGTATTACTGATTTCCATATCAATCTGCTCGCGTTCCCAATTGGGCAAAACCAGCAGTGATACCAGGTAGGCGATCACTGATCCGATTACCGTATCAATGATCCGGTCCTGCAGTACTTCCTGCAGCCCAAAAGGATCGAGGTAATGAAAGGATATCAGCAGGTAAATGGTAATACCGGCAATGCCCAGGCCATAATTGATCTTTATTGCACCATATCCGATGATCATCGAAAGAATCATGATGGAAAACAGGGCGGTATTGTCATTGGTAAGGAACAGCAGGCCGAATCCCGCAACAGCGCCGGCAAGAGTTCCCAACAGGCGGTTGATGTTCCGTTCTTTAGCCAGGCTGAAAGCGGGGCGCATGATGGTGGCAATGGTCAGCAGTATCCAGTAACCATGTCCCAGTTCAAAGAAAAATGATACCAGGTAGCCGATCAGTAAGGCGAGGGCCAGGCGGATGGAATTGCGGAATGCCGATGATTTCAGGGTGAAGTTCGACCGGAATAGATCCAGATTGATTTCCTGATGCGGGCGGAATTGCTGCAGGTCTACATCAGGACGTTTTTCTTTGAGCATCTCCTTATCAAATGCGGCATACAGGCTGAGGCGTTTAACCCGCTGCGTTAGGTCCTGCAGGCGATGCAGAATATGCCGGAGCCGGATGAACGCCTCTACATTTCCTCTTTTCCGCAACTGCGCACTGCGCAGCGATTCAAAAGCCTCATTGCTTTCCAGGAAACGCGCTTCCAGCATTTCGCGATTGATCCGGATGCCCATGCCTTCCTGCAGCGACAGTCCGATTTCGTGTACTGTATCTGCCAAAAGTTCCACATTGCCGGCAAATACTTTCAGGATGTGGGTGTCGCCAAAATCTTTCTGCAACTGGTCATATTCATGCTGTGCCGTCATTATGCTTTCCAGCAGATCAACACTGTCGAGGAACAGCATCATGATGCCCCGACTTTTGTTGGTCGATTCGTTGATAAACCGCCGTGTGGCCAGGATCATTTCCCGGAGATCCTGATGGTGTTTATGAATGGCCACTTGCTGCGTGAACAGTCGGGCATATACATCGGGAAAATTGATGCCGGGTTTGTACAATTCAGCCCTTGTGCGCAGGTACTGCGCTGTTTCCATCAGGCATTCGCCCAGCAGTTGCTGTACCGGCAGATAAGGCCTTATCTGGTACAGAACGGTACTGAGCAGCATATACCACAGTCCGCCGGTTAAAAAAAAGGCAGCCTGATAGGCGATATTCTGCAATCCATGTTTGGGGTCCAGACTGAGGGTGAAGAGGATCAGTGAGGTAAGCCCGATACCGTTCGCTCTTGCTCCGAAGATGCCGATCAGCGAAAGCAGCAGGCCGAATACGATCAGTTCGATACCAATCAGCAGTGGACTGTGTTTGGTAAAGCCCGATATGATGATCAGCATCAGGTTCAGTCCGAGACTGACCAGCATGGCATTGCGGCGGTGTTGCGGCGGACCGGGATTATCGGCCAGGCTGGTAATCATCGCGCCCAGGGGTATGCTGATCATGGTGGCCAGCACATCATATTCATAGAGGATGATCGCGGGAATAAGTACGGCCACAGTGGTGCGGATACCCGAAAAAAGGTATTGGCTGGTAACGAACTTCCTGAACGCTAAAGGATAATCCATGCTGCTGCAAAGCTACGCGGATTAGGGGCAGCTTTAAAACCATCCTGCCGTTTTGAATGAATTCATTATTCAGGATAGTTGATGTATTACGATGGGCTGATTGGTAATTACCGTAAATAATAATGAAATCCATGTTTTATGCAGCGCTGTGCCCGATGACATAGAATTCTTCTTCTCCCAACTATTCGACTCCCGTTGAGGATGAACCGAATAAAAAAAAGCGAATCCCATCTCTGAGATTCGCTTTCATCAATCAATCAAAACAAACAACAACTATTGTTTCTTTTTCATCCGGGGACGTGGATTTTCGGTCATTTTTGCTTTCTGTTCCGGAGTAAGGATCATCATCATCTGCTCACGCTGTTCTTTGCGTATGTTTTCGAGCTGTTCTTTCCGGTCGTTTTCATTAAGGGATGTATTATATTTCACTGCGCTGATTTTTTTCATGGATTCAGTGCGCAGCTTTCTCATTTCTTCTTTTTGTTTATCGGTGAGGTCGGGTAGTTGCTGCCCGGCACGCCGCTGATGCATTTTGGAGCCATCTTTTCGGGTTCCCTTCGG
>JAEYRC010000318.1 GCA_023409675.1 Bacteroidota bacterium | reverse complement strand
TCTTTAACCTGCCGCATGGCCAGCCAACTCTTTAATTTCAGGTCCTCCGCAGCGGGATTGTCCTGTTCATAGCCGCGGGGGAGATTTTTAAGTCGCACATCGTCGCCATTATACTGTTCATTATACGTTTTACGGAATTTTTTATCGCCGATCAATTGGGAAAAGGCGTTCCAGTTATAATCAATTTCCTGTCGTATTTTTTTTAGTTCAGGTGCAGCCGGCTTCCATATTCCGCCTCCGATAAAACTATTGCCCGGTTCTATATGAACATAATATCCGGCATACACAGATTTCTTCCCTTCACGGTCGAAACTGGCCGCCATATTGATTTTATAGGGAAGTTTATTTTTTGAAAAACGGACGTCCCGATTAATCCGGAATATACATTGGCGGGGTTCCAGTCCTTCCAGGTCAGTATCCCACTTGCGCAATCCTGCCAGCACTTCTCCGGTAAATTCAATAAAATTGGTTCGCACACGATCATACCAGGCCCTGTTCTCATCGAACCAGGCTTTATGATTATTTAGTGCAAGTTCCCGCAGGAAATGTAACAGGTCGGCAGACAGCAAAGCCGGAATTTAAGGTAATGAAGGGCAGGATAATATCGCTTTAAGGTATTAACCAGAAAGCTAAAGCAGAATTGCGGGGCGATAAGGGGTTATTAGATTCTTCCCCAGTTCTCGCCGCTTTTAATGCGGTACATGGTCATCTCACTCACGCCATACTTATCAGCAAGCATTTTGATGGTGAGTTTCCGGTTTTTATCGTTGAGCGTTTTCTTGATGGTTTTTACCTTGGATGCATTCAGTTTCAAACCGGTCGTGCGATTTGCCTGAACCTGCTTATAAGCGATCTTGGCAGGGCTCTTCTGCTGATGTTCGATCATATCGGCAAGCGTTGCCCATTGCAGATTTTTAACTGCATTATCCAGCTTGTTATGGTTCTTATGAATTACATACTTGTATTTGCTGGATGGCCTTTTGAGAAAAAGTCTGGCGATCTCCCGGTGAATATACAGGGTGCCGTTATTGCCCGGACGATGCAGATTTAGTGTGCGGTACCCCGTGGTTAAGGAGCCCTGAAGCAGTTTCCCGTCTTCATGAACACTTTCTGTGTAACTGGCGATGCGGCCATTAGAGGACAGCGCATATTGCTTGCGGAGATTTTTCCAGCCTGGAAACTGAAGCGGTTTCCAAGTTTCTCCCGGAATTTTTTTGATCATCCTTTGCTTTTTTTTAAAGTTACAAAAAAAGATACGCCAATAGGCAATACCGTTATAAGAATATTTTATCGCGATACCAGCGTCAGAAATTCCGCTTCACTGATAATGCGCACGGTCGCTATCTTTTTTGCTTTTTCCAGCTTGCTCCCCGCATCGGCTCCGGCAACCAGGTAGTTGAGCCGGCTGCTAACCCCACTGAGTACCTGCCCGCCATGCAGTTCTACCATCCCTTCCGCTTCACTGCGTTTAAGGGTGGGCAATGTACCCGTGAACAAAAATGTCTGACCGGCAAGGCTGGTATCTGCCGCAAAATCACGTTTGGTATTTTTTAGCGATAAGCCACTTGCCTCCAGTTGTTCCAGCATCCGGATATTATCCTCTATTTCAAAAAAGGCCTTCACGCTGGAAGCTACTTTAGGACCTATGTCTTCCAAATGCTGAAGATCTTCCAGTGTAAAATCCCTGAGTTCGAGCAAGTGTTTCACCGCCTGCGCAAGGGTTTTTGCTGTAGTTTCTCCTACAAAACGAATGCCCAGGCCAAAGATCAGCCGGTGCAAAGGCTGTGATTTTGATTTTTCGGTTGCTGCCTGCAGATTAGCAACACTGCGGGAACCAAATCCTTCCAGTACGGCAATACGATCATAGGGTAAATGATAGATGCCGGGGATATCCGTTAAGATGCCCAGTTCAAAAAACTTCCGGATCAGGGCATCTCCCAGTCCGCGGATATCCATCGCATCACGGCTCGCGAAGTGCACCATTCGTTCCACCACCTGGGCCCGGCAATTGATGTTTATACACCGCCATACCGCTTCATCATCAGCCTTAACCAGAGGGTCTGCGCATACCGGGCATTTTTCCGGAAAGATTACCGGTATTTCATCTCCTGTACGAACATCGGTAAGAGGTTTGACAATATAGGGAATTACATCTCCGGCGCGTTCCACTAACACGGCATCGCCTATACGAAGATCTTTCTCCCGGATCACATCTTCATTGAAGAGCGATACATTCGAAACGGTAACGCCGCCAATGGGCACCGGTTCAATACGGGCGACAGGCGTTATGGCCCCGGTTCGGCCAACAAAAAAATCTACCCCCTGTATCCGGCTGGTAGCCTGACGGGCTTTGAATTTATACGCTATCGCCCACCTCGGATGATGTGTGGTCATGCCCAGGCGCTCCTGCAGGCTTACATCATTCACCTTAACCACCATGCCGTCGATTTCAAAAGGCAGTTCATCGCGGCCGGCTTCAAATGCTGCACAATAGCGTACCACACCATCAATAGCTTCAAAAACCTTTTTCTCCTTCCGCGGTACCCTGAAACCCAGCCTGTCGAGCATTTCCAATGCCCCTTCATGGGTATTCAGCAGCTCAGGAACTGCTACCCCGGGAAGGGGGATATAAAAACTGATGCTGTAGAGGAAAACTTCAAGGTTTCTGCGCCTGACCTCCGCAGGGTCTTTTATTCGCAGCGTTCCGGCAGCGGCATTCCGCGGATTGGCAAGTGGCGGTAACTGCTGCGCGGTGAGCATGTCATTGTACTCTTTAAAGCGAACTTTATTCATGAGCACCTCTCCCCGGATCTCGACTAACTGCAATCCATAATCGCTGAACCGGGCCGATAGCGGCACACTCCTGATCTGCCGTATATTGTTGGTGATATCATCTCCTTCTATACCATTTCCACGGGTTACCGCTCGCACCAGTTGATCATTTTCATACACAAGTGAAATGCTGGCTCCGTCAAATTTTGGTTCAACACAATAGGTTATGGCCGGTAGCTGAGCCAGGGTTCTTGCTTTACGGTCCCATTCCAGCAGATCCTCCTGATCGTATGAGTTATCCAGCGACAGCATAGGTACAAGATGCGGTGTGCTCAGGAAGCTTTCCGTTAAGCCCGAGGCTACCCGTTGCGTGGGTGAATCAGGTGTTACCAAAGAAGGATGCGCTTTTTCCAGTTTTTCCAGTGCTTTATACAAGCGGTCGAATTCCACATCCGCAATCAAGGGGTCATTCTCAACATAATACCGGTGTTCATGAAAACGGATCACGTCACGCAAAGCCGGTAGCATATCTGGTCCGGCCTGGTCCTGGTCAATTTTTTCCAGTAAGCTTTCGGTGGTTTTCTGCAGCGAAAGAATGTCGTTTTGCTCCGGCATGAATAGCGGTTTTGAATCAAAAATAACGCAATACCGCATCCCCTGAAGGCTAAATTGTGGTTCAGCCGGCATTTATTTTATCATTATTCCTTCAAAAAGTCGCTTGAAAATTGAATTCTGTGTATTTTAGACACGACCAATTCCACCTGCTATGAAAAACCCCCTGCATTTTTGTATGCTGCTGCTGTTGCTGAGCACCACTGTCTCAGCTCAGTTGCTGGTTACAGGGCCCAGCTTTCCGCGCGATACCAGTACGGTAAATATCACCATCAATGTTAGTCATGGAAATAAAGGACTGCTGAATTATGCACAGACCAATGATGTATATGTACATATTGGCGCGATCCTGGGCAACGATGCCAATGCCTGGGATAGCGTACCCTTTGTATGGGGAACTACCCCCGCGGCCGCCAAAGCCACGTACCTGGGAAATAACCGTTACCGTTATACGATTTCAAATATCCGTTCATTCTTTAATGTTCCTTCCCAGGTAAAAATCCGAAAGGTTGCGCTGCTGCTCCGCAATGGAGATGGTACGGTGGTTCAGCGCAATGCCGATGGTTCGGATATGTTTTTTGACCTGTATGATGGCAGACTTACCGGAAGGTTTGCTGAACCCGCTTCCGAACCTACGTTTAATCCGGCTCCCGGACCGATTGAACGATCAGTGGGTGAATCGTATCGCTTTACTTATATTTCAAATAAAATATCCTCGCTGCGACTGTATGCCGGCGGCTCAGAAATTGCCTTTGAACCCAGTTCTACGCTGGTGCAGGAATCGTTTACCTTTAATAAACCGGGCAATTATCAGATCATAGGCCGGGCTGAAAGTGAGGGTGAAATTCATGCGGATACCCTGAATGTTTTCATCGCATCCGCTACGGTTGTTGAACCCTTACCTGCAGGGGTAGACGATGGAATAAATTATGAAGAAGGTGACAGTTCTGCGATTCTGGTACTGTATGCACCCGGGAAGAGCCGCGTAAGTGTTCTGGGCGACTTCAATGACTGGACACAGACTGCCGCGCACCAGATGAAATTGACCCCTGACAGTTTACGCTTCTGGACCAGGATCACCGGACTTGAACCCGGGCGTCAATACGCGTTTCAATACCAGGTGGGCAATATCAGAATAGCCGACCCATATAGTGAACTCATTCTCGATCCGGTTAATGATCCATTCATCTCCACTATAAAATATCCCGGGCTGAAGCCTTATCCCACCGGAAAAACCACGGGTATTGCCGGAGTACTGCAAACCGGTCGCGAAGCCTATGACTGGGAGGTAACCGATTTTACGCGACCGCGTAAAGAAGGGCTGATCATTTATGAATTGTTGCTCCGTGATTTTCTGTCAACTGCCGACTGGAATACATTAAAAGATACACTTGGTTATTTAAAACGCCTGGGTATAAACGCTATTGAACTGCTGCCGTTCAATGAATTTGAGGGCAATATCAGCTGGGGGTATAATCCATCATTTTATTTCACTCCTGATAAGTTCTATGGACCCGCCGATCGGTTGAAAGCGTTTATAGATGCCTGTCATAAAGAGGGCATTGCAGTAATTATGGACCTGGCGCTGAACCATCAATTCGGGCAGTCGCCCCTGGTGCAGATGTATTTCGACGCATCGTCGGGCCGGCCAACGGCGGATAACCCCTGGTTCAATCCGGTACCGCGTCACGGATTCAATGTGGGGTATGATATGAATCATGAACGGCAGGCTACCAAAAGTTTTACGGGCCGGGTCATCAGGCACTGGTTAACGGAATACAAGATCGACGGTTTCCGCTTCGATCTGTCGAAAGGATTCACGCAAAACAATACCTGTGATCCGAATGGTGAGAATTGCGATATCACGACCTGGAGCCGGGAAGATTCAGGGCGAATTGCCATCTGGAAGGCCTATTATGATACGGTGCAACAAAGCAGTGAGGGCGCGTATGTGATACTGGAACATTTTGCCCATAACGATGAAGAGAAGAAACTTGCTGACCATGGGATGCTTTTATGGGGTAACCTCAATCATGCATTTGCCGAAGCGTCGATGGGCTGGTTACAGGAGAGTGATTTCCGGCAGGGTTTTGCCCGGGAGCGTGGCTGGAACAATCGCCACCTGATTACGTATATGGAGAGCCATGATGAAGAAAGAATCGTCTTTAAGAATATCAACTATGGCAACTCATCGGGTGCCTATTCCGTAAAACAGATCGGTACTGCCCTGCAGCGGGCTGAACTGGCAGCTACGTTTTTCCTGATGATTCCCGGTCCGAAAATGATCTGGCAGTTTGGAGAACAGGGTTATGATTATTCGATCAATTACTGCGAAAACGGAACCATCAGTCCCGATTGCCGTACAGCGCCCAAACCTGTAAAGTGGGATTACCTGCAGCAATCTTCCCGAAAGCGGCTGCACGAACTGTATACCGCTTTACTGGAGTTAAGGCATCATTCCCTGTATTCAGCCGTGTTTACTGATGGCGCGGCAAGCTATAAAACGGATGGCGCTTTTAAATGGATAAAGCTGAGCACCGATACTTCCGACCTGGTGCTTATTGGAAATTTTGATGTAACGCCCTTAACGGTTGACATCAGTTTTACCCAGGCGGGCACCTGGTATAATTACCTTACAGGCGCTACCTTCAATGCTACGGGCAATGCACAGCAGTTTACGCTTCAGCCCGGAGAATACCGGCTGTATGTTAACCGGAATATCACTCATATCCTCACTTCCGTTCGGGAAACGGATATGCTCGCAGCGTCCACGTATCTGACTGTTTATCCCAATCCGGCTTCTGCGGAAAGCATTATTTCGATGGAAATACCGAAAAGCGGAATCGTAGGCTTCAGTATCCGGAATGCATACGGACAGCAGGTAGGCGTGGCGGATAGCCGTTACCGTTTGAAAGGCCGGCATCAGATTAGCCTGGGCGCGCTGCTGAAGGGTTCCGGGGTGCAGCAGCGGGGCACTTACTTTGTGGTAATGGATTATGGAGGTTTTCGTAAAACCATACAGGTGATCATGGGTCGGTAAACTGGTCAGACAGAAAATATTACCTTTCTTATAAATTAGAAACGCCTGGTATGTCAGCAGGAAAAAAAACGATAGCCGAACTTACCCGGGAAAACCGTGAGGATTTCCAGATGGCATTGTCTGTTGACTGTGTCATATTCGGATACGAACAGAATACGCTGAAGGTATTGCTGATCAAATCGGATCTGGAGGGCTTTGAGGAGGAGTGGTCGCTGCTGGGAGATCTGGTTAAACGCAATGAAAATCTGGAAGATGCACCCTACAGGGTGTTAAAAGCCCGCACGGGGTTAGATGATGTATTTCTGGAACAGGTATTTACGATTGGTACGGTTGACCGGCATCCCGCGGGCCGGGTTATCACTGTGGTTTACTATTCGCTGGTCAATATCCGGGATCATCAGTTAAAGCTCGAACATCATGAATTGCACTGGCATCCCGTTTATGAGATACAGTCACTGGCGTTCGACCATAAAAAAATTCTTGATGCCTGCGTAAAAAAACTGCGGGCGAAAGTGATCAAGTATCCGGTGGTGAGAAACCTTCTGCCCGAAAAATTTTCTCTACGGGCATTGCAGCAGGTATATGAAGCCATTTTGGATACTCCGCTCGACCGAAGAAATTTCCGGAAGAAATTTTTTCTGATGAACTGGCTTGAAGATGTAAAGGAAATGGAAACGGATGTACCTCATCGTCCGGGAAAACTCTACCGTTTCAAAAAAAATAATGTTAGTGCTGCAGTTGCCACTCCGATCAACAAATTATAAAGCGAAGCAATCCTGTAAAGTGGAACCAAGCTAATCGCCCTTCATTGCAAACCGAAAAAGCGAGCCACGCTGACTTTCGTCATTGCGAGCCGGAGGCGAAGCAATCCAGGAAAACAAAACAATGAACAGGGAGCCACTGTGAATATTAGTAATTGTCTGGAATGCTTCGGGCAGAGCCCTCGCAATGACGTAAAGCAAGTGTGTGTATTGAATCATAACACCCAAACCATTAGGGTATGAATACGTTGCTTCGCCTTCGTCATTGCGAGCCGAAGGCGAAGCAATCCAGGTAAATTAAACAATGATGACCTTCCCGTCAATTGCAAACCAGAGGGTCTGGATTGCTTCGGGCAAAGCCCTCGCAATGACGTGCAAAAAATGCTGTAATTGGACCCGCACCCCGCAACGTCTTGTAGCAAAAGCGTTTCCGTCATTGCGAGCCGAAGGCGAAGCAATCCAGA
>JAEYRC010000024.1 GCA_023409675.1 Bacteroidota bacterium | reverse complement strand
ATCATACTCCGTTCCGCGAATCACCTCCTCCAGGGCAGGCCAGGCAACCCGACGTTCCTTATCAAACCACCGGAAGATCCGCTGAATACTTTCGGCTAACCGGCGAATCGACATAAAATCTTCTCCGGATAGAATTGCTCCGGGAATTTCCAGCATCTTTAATTCTTTGGAAAGATTCAGCAGGTGATCATTTGGAAATACCTGACCACTGCGCAGCAGTTGTACATATTCATCGGTTTGTTTTAATTCCAGTCGGATATATTCGGGCCGGGTATGTACACGCAATTGTTCAGCTCTCGACCGGGCCAGCTCCGACTGGCAGTAAGCCATCAGCAACTGCCTGATCTTTTCAAACTCCAATTGCACAAGGGTAGATTCCGGATAATACCTGATCATAAATTCCTGATAGATTTGGCGGCAAAGTTACGGTTTGAAGCAACTGCTGCCTAACGCCGATTCCCGGAGATGAGGCCTGCGCTTAAAGTAAAGAAAGATTGACAACGGGAAATCCTATTTAGAATACAATAATTTTCAACGTTAAGAGATTGATAAAGCTGGTTTAATTTTGCAACCTTAACGCAAGCAATAAACGATCAAGGCGTTTATATCCGACATTTGTACTTGTATAAAAACGTAAATTGTCGGGGTATGAAAATGATGTTTATTGGAATCGGGGTCCTGATGTACTGCCTGGCATCCTGTAATTTGAAACAAAACACCGACCGGCGCATGAGCAGTCAGTTCGCCGCAACATTACTAATGAATTCAGTTAAAACCGATACAGCAACACTTGGAACAGGATGTTTCTGGTGTACCGAAGCGATTTTTCAACAATTGAAAGGCGTATTGAAAGTGGAATCCGGATACAGTGGCGGACATGTAGACAATCCCTCCTATGAGGCGGTTACCACCGGTACTACCGGACATGCCGAAGTGGTGCAGATCGTTTATGATCCTGAAGAACTGAGTTTCGATGAGCTGCTTGAAGTTTTCTGGCAAACCCACGACCCCACCACGCTCAACCGGCAGGGCAATGATGTAGGGCCTCAATACCGCTCTGCGATTTTTTACCATAACGATACGCAGCGCGAAAAGGCTGAACAGTATAAAAAGCAACTGGATGAAAGCGGTGCTTTCGATAATCCTATTGTTACGGAAATCAGTCCTTTCAACGTGTTTTATGTCGCGGAAAACTATCACCAGGATTACTACGACAATAACGGATCGGCGCCCTATTGCTATTATGTGATCCGGCCCAAACTGGAAAAATTCAAAAAAGTCTTCCGGGAAAAACTTAAATAAGTCGAAACCTGAATTGCGGCAGGGTGCTGCGAATACGCCCTGTGGGTGAAATGCTTATCTTCACAGCTATTATCCCATACACTAATTTCCTGGTATGCGCAGCATTTCTGACCGGTACTATTACGTTTTATATGCGGTAAGTTGCATCGTTATCCTGACGCAGTTAAGCAGTTCCTGCACCGCACAGCCCCTCAGCCGTAAAGGAGTATTCACCCAGGCCGACAGCCTTCGGGGCAGTCTGAATGCCAACCGCAGTTGGTGGGATGTAACCCATTATGCCATCACTGTTGAAGCGGACATCGACAACAAAACCATACGCGGCAAAAACATCCTTTCATTTACCACTTTGGAAGGGGGAAAAATGATGCAGATCGACCTGCAGGAACCCATGAACCTGCAATCAGCCGTTTACGGAAACCGGCCCTTAGCCCTAAAACGATCAGGGAATCTATATTATATCGAATTTCCCGAAAGCATATCGAAAGGCAGCCAGGTACAGCTGGAACTGAACTTTTACGGCAAACCAACAGAAGCAAAGAACCCACCCTGGGATGGCGGCTGGATCTGGCAGAAAGATAAGAACGGACACCCCTGGGTATCTGTTGCCTGCCAGGGACTTGGTGCAAGTGTATGGTATCCCTGCAAAGACCATCAGAGCGATGAACCCGACAGCGCTTCACTCACCATCATAGTCCCGGATCATCTCTCCGCCGTTGGAAACGGGAAACTCCGTTCCAAACAAGCTGCTGGCACCGGTAAAACCGCTTATACCTGGGCGGTTACCAACCCCATCAACAACTACAACATTATTCCATATATTGGCCGATACGCCAATTGGGAAGAGACCTATCCCGGAGAAAATGGCCCTTTGAATTGCTCCTATTATGTATTGGACTATAATCTGGATAAAGCAAAAAAACAATTTGAACAGGTTCAGCCCATGCTGAAGTGTTTTGAACACTGGTTCGGTCCCTATCCTTTTTATGAAGATGGCTACAAACTGGTCGAATCGCCCCATCTTGGTATGGAACACCAAAGCGCTGTTGCCTATGGCAACCAGTTTGAGAATGGATATCTTGGCCGCGACCTTTCCGGCTCGGGATGGGGGGAAAAATTTGATTTCATCCTGATACACGAAAGCGGACATGAATGGTTTGGAAATAACATTACCACCAATGATATCGCGGATATGTGGATTCATGAAGGATTCACCAACTATTCTGAAGCGCTTTATGTAGACTGTGTTTTTGGCAAAGAAGCCGGCAGCGAGTATGTTATCGGAACACGAAAGCTGATCCGGAATGACCTGCCCATAATCGGGCAATATGGTGTTAACCACGAAGGATCAGGAGACATGTATTATAAAGGCGGCAACCTGATCCATACCATCCGCCATATAATAGATGGTGATGAAAAGTTCCGGTTTATACTGCGGGATATGAACAAGCAATTTGGGAAAAAATCGACCGATGGCGCCGTACTTGAAGCACAAATCAGCCAACATGCCGGCAGAGACCTTTCGAAAGTTTTCGATCAGTACCTGCGCACCACGCAAATACCAACCCTGGAGTATGTTGTCGGCAAGGACCGTATTTCCTTTCGCTGGACAAACTGTATAGCGGGTTTTGATATGCCGGTTAAGCTTCATGCCGGCAAATCTTTATTCATTTATCCCACGGAAGAATGGAAATACATTACCACGTCACCGGGCATTAGCGGAAGCGTGCGAATCGATGACAATTTTTATATTCATGCCCGCCAGGTAAAAGCAGCTAACAAATAAGCGATTAATGAGTAATATCAGGCGACAAAGTATCATCTCTTCTGTCATCGTTTATTTCGGTTTTGCCTTAGGGTTTGTAAATACTTACCTGTTTACCCGTGAAGGAAGTTTTACAGAAAACCAATATGGCCTCACCCAGGCTTTCCTGGCAATTGCTCAACTGATGTTCTCCGTAGCATCGTTAGGCATGCATTCTTATATCTATAAATTCTATCCTTACTATAACGATAACCTTCCACCGAAGAAAAATGATATGCTTACGGTGGCGCTGTTCAGCAGCCTGATGGGTTTTATTCTTGTGTGCGGTGCCGGCCTGGTATTAAAGGATCTGGTAATCCGGAAATTCGGTACCAATGCCCCCGACCTGATCCGTTTCTATTACTGGCTGTTCCCTTTCGGGCTGGGATTAACCATATTTAGTATTCTTGAAGCTTATGCATGGCAGTTGAAGAAATCGGTGCTGACGAACTTTTTACGGGAAGTTCAGTTCAGACTTTTCACCACCATACTGATTGTCCTGTTTTTTATCGGCGTTATCACCAGGTTTGATAATTTCATCAGGATCTATTCTCTTACCTACCTGTTACTGGCGCTTGTGCTTGCGGGTTATCTTCTGTATACCCGAAGAATTTACCTGACCTGGAAATTCAGCCGTGTTACCCGGAAATTCTATAAAAAGATCCTGGCGCTGTGCGCATTTGTATGGGGTGGCGGTTTGGTGTTTACCCTCTCGAATGTTTTTGATACCATTGTACTGATGGCCGTTATGCCCGACGGATTTGTATTCGTTGCAATTTATTCGCTGGCGCAGAATATTGCCAGCCTTATTCAGGCGCCACAGCGCGGCATCATTTCCGCCTCAATAGGGCCTTTATCAAAGGCCTGGAAAGACAAGGACTTCCCGCGGATCCAGAAAATTTATTCCCGCTCATCGATCAATCTGCTGTTATTTTCTGTAGCAATGTATTCTCTGATCCTGTTGAATTTCAGGGATGGCATCATCACTTTCTCCATGAAAGATACCTACCTCAGCGCGTTGCCGGTGTTTATCCTGATCGGGTGCATGCGGATACTGGATATGGGTACCGGTTTGAATGCACAGATCATTGGGACATCAACCTATTGGCGCTTCGAATTTTTTACAGGCATCATTTTGCTGAGCATGGTGCTGCCATTGAATTACGTGCTAACCCGTCAGTTTGGGGTAATTGGTCCGGCCATTTCAAATCTTATCGGTTTCACGATTTATAACGGTATCCGCTATACGTTTTTATACCGGAAGTTCGGAATGCAGCCGTTTACTTCAAAAACCTTATATACTGTTTTACTGGGAGCAGCAAGTTTCCTGATATGTTACCTGTTGTTTAATGATTACCTGGGCATTGAGTGGATTATACTCAGGAGCTCTTGTTTCATGCTGTTATTTGGTGGAGCGGCGGTGTTTTTTAATCTATCGCCGGATTTGATACCGGTATTGGGT
>JAEYRC010000234.1 GCA_023409675.1 Bacteroidota bacterium | reverse complement strand
GGATCTTCGCGTACCACATTGAGGGGTTCAAAAGGCAGGTCGCTACCCAGTAATGTCCAGCTTGCACCATAATCATCACTTCTGTATAAATAGGGGAGAAAATGATCATTACGGTAACCATTAAGCGTAACATACACCCGGCCTTCCTTATGCGCTGAAGCAATTACACGGCTGACCCATAGTCCCTGCGGAAGGGGATCGCTGATCTTTTTCCAGGTATTGCCCGCATCCATTGAAACATGAACCAGACCATCATCACTTCCGGCATACAATAAACCGAAGCGCAGGGGCGATTCACTGATCGTTGTTAAGGTTCCATAAGGTACATCACCTGGTTTACCACCCAGGGTCAGGTCTTCACTCACCGCCACCAGGCTGTCGCCCCGGTTGAAGGAGCGGTGCACACGGTTGCTGCCATAATAGAATATGTCCTGGTTGTGTTTACTGAGTAAGATGGGCGTTTGCCAGTTGTAGCGCAACTGCTGTTCACCGAGTTCATGCCGTGGACGAATCGACAGATCAGGTCTTTCGGTAAGAGTACGCCGGCTGTAAAAACCGAATTGCGATCCGGTATATACGGTGTTGTTGTTCCGGGTATCCACTTCCACCTGCATTCCGTCTCCACCACCCAGGCGCTTGTACGGATAATCGCCAACATCCATCCATCGCGGATCAGCACGGTAGGTTGACGGACCCACCCAGGTGCCATTATCCTGGAAACCACCGTATACACGATAGGGTTTTGCATCATCCACCTGAATGGCATAATACTGCCCCACAGCAGGCGTATTGGCTTTAAACCAATGTTTTCCATCATCGTAGGTAATATTGACGCCCCCATCATTACCATTGATGATGTGCGCATCTCTTTTGGGATTCATCCACATCGCATGATGGTCGGCGTGAACGTTATTTTTATCAATAGTTGAAAATGTTTTTCCTCCATCTGTAGACAATAGCGAATAGATTCCCAGCACATGAATTTTGTCGGGATTATAGGGTGATACATAGATCTTTCCGAAATAATATCCGAAGGAACTGTAAATATCCAGGTCTTTCTGGTTGGTCTTCGACCAGGTTTTTCCCCCGTCGTTACTGCGGTAAACTTCGCAGCCAATGATTGGCGTGTTCATCATAGCCATATTGGCATCGTAGAGATACTGATGAACCGCATTCGGGCTGATCTTTCCTGAAGCAACCAGCTCCTTAACAGACTTAGCTGTATATTTTGCGGGGAAACGGTTCCTGCGTAAGAAGCGCTCTAGTTTTTTGTCATCCAGTGCAGCGAAACTTTCAACGGTCAGCTTTTCAAAATCATTCAATACATACAATGAATCATTCACCACTTTTTTTGCAGTATCCGGTTTCCGGAAATTATTATCAAGCACCGCATAAACGATTTGGGGATTTTTAGGATATACCGCGATACCGATCCGCCCAACACCTTCACCATCAGGAAAACCTGATCCCTGTTGTGAAATTTTCGACCAGCTTTCTCCGCCATCGGTACTTTTATAAATGCCGCTGGTCGGGCCACCTTCTTCAAAGTTCCAGGCGCTGCGGGTACGATACCAGGCTGCCGCAAAGAGCTCACTGGGGTTAGCAGGATTGATATCCAGATCCACCACGCCGGTATTGGAATCTATTGCCAGGGTATGCCGCCAGGTTTTACCCCCGTCGGTAGTTTTAAATACTCCGCGTTCCTTATTGGCAGAGTACAATCCGCCCATTGCCGCGACCCATAAGGTGTTTTTATCGGTAGGATGTAACTGGATTTTACCAATGTGCTGAGAGGCCGGCAAACCGGCATGCTGCCAGCTTTTTCCGCCATCTTCCGATTTATACATTCCGATTCCGGCGTAGGAAGAGCGACTGCTGTTCACCTCACCGGTACCAACCCAGATGAGCCGGTTATTGGGGGTTGACTGCGCCCAGTGAACAGCTATATCACCGATGAACAATACATCGATGCTATCCATTACCGGTGTAAAACTTTGCCCGTTATTCGAAGTATACCATAGACCACCAGTGGCATAAGCAACATAGAATTCTGTAGGATCTTCCGGGTTCACTTCCAGGTCGGTCACCCGTCCGCTCATTACGGTAGGGCCAATATTTTTGAAAGGAATATGATTCACCAGGCTTTTTTCGGCAGCATATCGCCGCTGATCAATGCTCTTCAACCGCGCATCTGCAGGTGTGGCAGGCACCTGTGCGGTGGAAGAAAGACTTATCAGTAAAAAGAGAAAACAACTGAATACTTTGCCCAGGTTGTTAACCCTTGATTTAGTGTTAGTTCTGAGCCTGAATTTGGCGGACAGGAATAGATGCAGCATGCTGGAAAGTTTAGGAGAATGTTGACAATCAACATTCTGCTTTGGCGTTATTATTGTTTAATTTAACAGGAGAAATCGTTTTATTACCCTGATCAAACATACTAAAGATGCGCCTCATATTCTTCCTTATCGCAATATTTTCTTTAAGCACGGGAGCGGCTCAATGGAAAGACTATCAACTCACAGCATCGGGTGATACGCTCAACCGGGTAGATATGCAGGGAAAGAAGCAGGGTATATGGGTGAATAAATTCGATAAGGTGCGCGGTGAGCCCGGCTATGAGGAAGAAGGGTATTATGTAGATGATCGTAAAGAAGGGGAGTGGAAGCTTTATAACCTGATGGGCGACCTGGTGGGTATTGAAAACTATCGCTGGGGACTTAAAAACGGCATAGCGCAATACTATTTACTTCATGGCGGATTGCGCCTCGAACAAAGTTGGGTAGCCCTTAATCCCGATAAATTATACGATACTTTACAGGTGGAAGATCTTGATAAACTGGATTCTTACCGAACCGTGATTGTTAAGAATGAAGGCGCCGCCCTCAAACATGGCACCTGGAAATATTATGATCCGCAAACCGGCAGCCTTATCCGCACTGAAAATTATGAATTCGGGAAAGCGCTTTCCAATCCGGATGATGTGGTTGTGAATCCGTCCGATAAGAAGAAAGTGGAGAAGCCGCAGGAAGTACTCGACTTTGAAAAGAAAAATTCCGGCAAAAAGAAGGTCAGGTTTAAAGATGGTAGTACTGGTGGATTTTAAGCACTAAAACCTGCCCGCGATTAAGATCAAAATTCTGCTGTAACAAGCTGTCTATCCGCCGGTGGATGTATTCCGGTCAAAAAATTTCCTGAAAAACAACAACTGATAAGCCACGCTGTTGCTCCAGTACTCGCGGTTATGCTTTCCGGGCCGTTCGATATAATCATGGGGCACCTGCTGATCCATGAGTTTATGGTGCAGGTTACGGTTTACCTGAAAGAAGAAATCCTCCACACCGCAATCGATAATGAGTGCAGGAAATGTTGTTTTCAACGTATCTGCAAGATTGATAACCGTATTTTTCTCCCAGTTCTCCCAACAGCAAAGTGTATCGCCCAGCACCCGGGTCATGTCCCAGTTTTTAGGGAAAGGTCGGATATCCACACCACCGGCCATACTTCCTGCAGCGCCAAATACATCCGGATTCCGGAACGACAGATACAAAGCGCCATGTCCGCCCATGCTTAACCCGGTTATAGCGCGGTTTTCCTTACCGGTTAATATCCGATAGGTGGCGTCTGCCCATGCGGCAAGTTCTTTTGTGATGAAGGTTTCATAGCGAACACTGCTGTCGACCGGGCTGTCGAAATACCAGCTGTTAAAACCGCCATCCGGACAAATGATGATCATCTGATAGCGGTCAGCATCAGCAGCGAGGGAGGGGGTTTCCCTGATCCACTGCGCATAGTTTCCACTGTAACCATGTAAAAGATAAACAACGGGATAGGCTTTAGTACCCGTTGCGTAACCATCAGGGGTAATAACAACGCATTTTATATTCTTTCGCATCGCCTGGCTTCGAACGTCCAATGTATCAACTGTTCCCGCCCAAACAACAAGAGGAAAAAGAAACTGTACAAAGAAGAATATAAATCGGTTCATTATAATGCTGGTTTAATGGTGATGAAGATAAAAAAATATTCAACGCCTTAATTGCTTTCGTAAACCAGACTCAGCATGCAGTTGAAAAATCTTTATATCACTCTTGCAAATATCAGTCGCCTGATGTATATTTGATATCATAATGATATCAACCAAAAAACTTTCTGATATGGAAAAACTTATTAAACCCTCCGCCGGATTCGTTGCTCTTATTGTGGTTATCCTGTTATTTGCCGCATCTGTTTATCTGTTCATCATTGCCGGACAGCGGGAAAGTGGCGCATATTTAAGTTATGGGTTGATCGCAACCTTTCTATGGATCTTTATTCTCCCCGGAATAATTGTTATCAGTCCGAATCATTCCCGGGTACTGACTTTCTTTGGAAAATATGTGGGAACCTGCAAGGAGAACGGAATCCTGTTTGTAAATCCCCTGTATAAAAAGCAAACCATTTCGCTTCGAATGGAAAACCTGGAAAGCGCTAAGCTGAAGGTGAACGACAAGATGGGCAATCCGATTGAGATCGCGGCGGTAGTGGTATGGCAGGTTAATGATACTTTCAAAGCGGCTTTTGAAGTGGAAGATTATGATCACTATGTGAAGGTGCAAAGCGAAGCGGCTATTCGTCATCTGGCGCTGAGCTGTCCGTATGATCATATGGAAGATGAAAACGCTACACTGACCCTGCGTGAAGGCGGACAGAAAGTAAATGATCTGCTTGAGCAGGAATTGCTTGAAAGGTTACAGCCAGCCGGTATCATTATTAAGGAAGCCCGGATCAGTCACCTTGCTTATGCACCGGAGATCGCGGGGGCCATGTTACAGCGGCAGCAGGCGACAGCCATTGTTGCGGCCCGTTCTAAAATCGTAGAAGGTGCGGTTGGTATGGTTGAGATGGCGTTGGAAATGCTTTCGAAGAAAGACATTGTTACACTGGATGAAGAGAAGAAGGCTGCTATGGTCAGCAACCTGATGGTGGTTCTATGTGGTGAAAAGGCAGCCACACCTGTATTAAATGCCGGAACCCTGTATCAATAAATCGGATTGCATATGAAAACCGCAGCACGACCAAGGGGAAAGATCAGGTTCAAAGAGGTACAATCTTTCAATCAGCCATGGATCTGGATCGTCAGCATAGGCATACCTGCCGTAAGCGTGATTGCTATTATGACGTATATCATGAATAATGCGCATAGTTTCCATGAGTTGTTTATCGCCATATTGTTTATTATAGGAATCGCGATCGTTGTGCTGCTCTTATTGAAAGCATTAAAGTTTGAAACGGTGATGAGTGATGAAGGAATTTTTTACCGCTGGCAACCGTTCACCCAAAACTATTCGCATATTTTATGGGAAGATGTCAGCAGCGCGAAAGTAAATACCTGGATACAGAATTCAACAACCGGTACCCGATACACGAAAAAGCATACCCATGTTGTGGGAGGTAAATACGGATTGCAGTTGATTTTGAAAAATGGTACACTCGTTTTTATTGGATCTCAGAAGCCCGGAGTTATTCAGCAAACTGCTGAAGAATTTTTGGGCGCAAAATTGGAGACAGCACACTAAATGTATAGCCGTGAGTGAAAAAAAATCCTTTGTGCTGAGAATTGACGAGAACATCTATAAGGCGCTGGAGAAGTGGGCTGCTGATGAATTTCGCAGCGTGAATGGACAAATTGAATACCTTATCCATACGCAGTTGCGGGAGAAAGGACGACTTCATCCTAAAAGCACTGATATGCTAAAAAAGAAAAACGGTAAATAGCCGGAATGACATATCACCGATCCATTTTCTATCCGGTCAGTATACTTTAAACAATTATTTACTGAAAATTAGCCGCGTTCGTGTATCGATTCGATAAACTGGCTTAAATTATCGTATGAAAACGTCGAAATGCATTATCCTGCTGATGATCATTTTCCTGGGAGCTGGTCTGTCGGAGGCATCTGCGCAGCAGCCGGTTCGAATAGCGGTTGCCGGTATTACCCATGGACATGTACCCTGGATCCTGGGCAGGGAAAAGAAACCGGATATTGAACTTGCAGGCATTTATGAAGCCGATACTGCCTTATCCCGGAAGTATGCCGCTGCATATAAACTGCCACTTTCCCTGTTCTATTCCAATCTAACGGAAATGCTTACCCGTGTGAAACCGGAAGGAGTGGTGGCTTTCGGGTCGATCTTCGATCATTTGGCTGTGGTTGAAGCAGCGGCACCGCTTGGTATTCATGTTATGATGGAAAAACCTTTGGCGGTAAATGCCGAACATGCGGAACGGATGAAGGTATTGGCTGAAAAGCACCGGATCCATATCCTGACCAACTTCGAAACATCCTGGTATCCATCTATTCATAAGACCCATCAATTGATCAGCGACAGCGCCGTTATCGGAACCTTTAACCGGCTGGTGGTGCATATGGGGCATCAGGGACCAAAGGAAATTGGTGTAAGCCCTGAATTCTTTGCATGGCTTACAGATCCGGTTCAAAACGGCGGGGGAGCCCTGACCGATTTTGGCTGCTATGGCGCTAATATCATGACCTGGTTAATGAATGGAGAAGAACCGGTTTCCGTTACGGCGGTTACCAAACAGTATAAGCCATCCATTTATCCAAAGGTCGACGATGATGCAACCATCATCATATCCTACGCCAATGCCGAATGTATCATTCAGGCTTCCTGGAACTGGCCGTTCAGCAGAAAAGATATTGCCGCCTATGGTACTAAAGGGTATCTTATAACCGAAGATGCCCGCCGGATGCGGATGCGGATCGATGAACGCAGTCAAGAACAATCCTTTGTTGCGGAGCAGGAGCTCGCAGAGAAACATGCTGATCCGTTCCGGTATTTTGCAGGGGTTATACGCGGAAGAATTGTGGTGCCTGAGTACGGATTGTATTCGTTGAAAAATAATGTACTGTCTGTTCGGATTTTGGATGCGGCGCGGCGGTCAGCTAATTCAGGGAAGACAGTTTATTTTAAGGATTGAATTTAACATATAGTATTTGGGGAAAAACATTTCCCGCAGATTGAGAAAATACATTTCCCGCAAATTTCGCGGATTTTGGGCAGATGGACGCAGATGAAATACAATACAAGGAAATACATTTCCCGCTGATTTCGCGGATTTTGGGCAGATGGCGCAGATGAAAACCTGCACTAATTTAATTGATAAGCTATTGATATGGCACAGCAGAAATATATTATCCTGTTACGGGGAATAAATGTAGGCGGGAATAAAAAGGTTCCCATGGCCGATTTGAAAAAGCTGCTGGAACAGCATGGTGCGAAGCATGTTCTTACCCTGCTGAATTCCGGAAATGTAATTGCCGCGCTGGATAATGAACCGGAGGCTGTCATTGAAGCCAGACTTTCGGCATTGATTGAAGCGCATTTTGGATTTGCAGTACCCATGCTGGTGCGAACAGCGAAAACCATCGATCAATTGGTTAAAGAAGATGCCTTTCGAACTGTTCCTGTAACAAAAGATACGCGTTTATATATTACTTTTTTGAAAGAACCTTCTACCCATACATTAACATTGCCCTGGCAGACAGCAGATGCTGCTTTTACTATTTTGCAGGTGAAAGACCGGATAATTTACAGTGTGCTCGATTTAGGACAAACACAAACGACCAAAGGAATGGAAATGCTCGATAAACTTTTCGGTAAAAACAACACTACCAGAAATTGGAATACTGTTCAGCTTATGCACCAAAAACTGCACAGCTGATTGCTGTATAGCATCAGAAATTATCCTCCAATACAATCAGGTTTAAACGGGTGAGTACCGCAAGAGCTAAGACAGCAAATGCGGTTAGATAATAACCTATAAGACTAAATTTAGTGTCAGGAGGATCCAGCAGGCTGCTTTTGAATATGCCCTTGTTCAGGTTGAACAGTAGCCGGATAATTTTAAGAAGCTGCACTACTGCCAGCCAGGAGAATCCGATAATTATAATGATATCCGCGATCATTTACGCTGTAGTTTAATGCGGCAAATTATTCAATAATAACCC
>JAEYRC010000223.1 GCA_023409675.1 Bacteroidota bacterium | reverse complement strand
GCATAAAATAGAGGAAAGACCTATTGCCCTCAACGGACAGGTGGTAATTCGTCCTATGATGTACCTGGCGTTGAGCTATGATCACCGGATCATCGATGGGCGCGAATCGGTAAGTTTCCTGGTCAGGGTTAAAGAATTGCTGGAAAATCCCGGACTTCTTCTGTTTGGTAAAGACCCGGTCACCGCCTTGCTCGAACTGTAAGATCTTCCTATGTATCTTGCCCTATACCCGGCCAATGCAGAGGCAGAATGCCTACCGCTACAGGATGCTGATTTTTCACCCTAACACGTATCAATGCGTGCAATCTCCCATTTTAACAGTGCGCAGGCTGTTGTTGCTGCCTATGATGGAACGGTGCCGTTTGCGGCTTACCTGAAGAACTACTTCCGTCAGCATAAAAAGCACGGCTCTTCCGACCGTAAAGTGATCACACAGCTTTGTTATGGCTACTTCCGGATTGCCAGCGCTTTACCGGAAGCATTCAAAGAAATGGCTATGCTGGCAGGATGGTTTATCAGTTCCGGGCAGGAAGGTCCGCTGTTACAACATTACCGACCGGAATGGAATCAATGGCTTGCCGAAAACACCACTTCCTCCCTAACAGAGCGACTTCGGTTTATTGAGACCGTTATACCGGAATTCGATCTTCATAAAATATTTCCGTTGGCCGGTGAGGTCTCCGCATTGGTCGACAGAAACGCATTTGTGCAATCACACCTGGTACAACCCGACCTGTTTGTCCGTATCAGGCCCGGAAAAGAGAAAACAGTTGAAGAAGCGTTTGAAAAATTCCCTTATCCGGCAACCCGTATTGATGATCATTGTTTCGCCTTTCCTTCTGGTACAAAACTGGAATCTAGTGTAACCCCTGATAAAGACCTGGTTATTCAGGACCTGAGTTCGCAGCGTGTGGCCGACTATTTTCCTGATCTTCCGGAGCAGTGCCGTATCTGGGACTGCTGTGCCGGCAGTGGGGGTAAATCAATTCTTGCCTGGGATCATTATTTCAGCCCCGAGCTAACGGTTTCGGATGTACGACCCTCTATTCTTGCCAACCTCAGGCAACGTTTTGCCCATGCGGGCATAAAGAAATTTCGCGCATTTACTACCGACCTGGCAAAGACCAATACTTCAGCAACTCAGTACGACCTGGTACTGGCTGATCTGCCCTGTTCCGGATCAGGTACCTGGGGCAGATCTCCCGAACAGTTAATGTTGTTTACACAGGACAAACTTGATAGCTATATCAGTCGTCAGCGCAGTATTCTCAGGAACATTCTGCCTGCCATTAAATCAGGCGGCTTACTACTGTATTCAACCTGTTCAGTCTATCGTGGAGAAAATGAAGATCAGGTAGATTGGTTGCTGAAAGAATTTCCATCCCTAAGCCTGGTGAAATCGGGCATCATCAGTGGTTATGAACTAAAGGCTGACTCCATGTTTGCTGCGCTGCTGCAAATGAAGTAAGCTGATGAATTCTTTTTCATCGGGTGAAGCGATCACACCTTTTATAAAAACATACTACGTTGAATTCGATTTGTATTTCCAACAGGCTCGGCAGGAAAATTATAGCCGTATGGTTTTCAGCGTCTTTTTACCCAACGCATCGCTGAAGAGAATGTAATAAATCCCTTTCGATGCGGGTAGCGCACTGAATTGCGGCGCGAGGTATACCTGGTCTTTGATGGTTTCCATTTGCAGCGAAGCATGCATTCTGCCAAGGTTGTCGAACAGTTGCAGCGTTATTCTGCCTGTAACTCTTGCTTTAAACACCACATTGAAGTTCGTACTGAAGGGAGTAGGAAAGGTCCGGATCCAGTCGGCCTCCACAAGGGAATTAAGTTGCTGTTCAAGGCGCTTCTGCTGCAGGGCATCATAGGCGACCCTGAAATTGGGTACACCATAACCGTAACGGATTTCCGGAGTTTGGTAGCGGTCGGCGCTCTGTTGTACGGCATTGATGATGTCCATATTGGAAAATTCAGGAAATGCCTGCCATAAACAAGCGAAAAGCCCTGCAAGGTTCGGGTTGGAAAAGGAGGTGCCGTTTCCACCAACCGGGTTGCCCTGCGCGTTGGCCAGAATTGTACCCTGGCCGATAGAAACCAAATTCGGTTTTACCTTTCCGTTAGCATTGGGTCCCCAACTGCTGAACCCGGCTATTTGCATATCGGTGCGGATAGCGCCCACCGCCACTACGCTGTCGCCATCTGCAGGGCAGGAAATAAAACGTTCATCACCCGCAATTCCGCCGGTATTGCCCGCGCTGTTCATAACGAGGATGCCCTTCCTCGCGGCCAGGTCGGCCGCCCGTGTAGAGATACCGGTATTTCCATCGCGCATGGAATAGGAATAATTCATGGTGGGGTCATCAAAGGTAATATAGCCCAATGATGAGGAGATGATATCAGCACCTACGCTGTCGGCAAATTCGGCTGCCGCAGCCCAGTTGTATTCTTCTATAGGGTACTCCGAAGCGGCATCTTCGGTGCGCAATAGCCAGTAGGAGGCTGCCGGTGCCGAACCCACCAGCACTCCCGGCCGGTTGGAGGCGATCACCGAAAGACAACTGGTGCCGTGGGTATGCGCCTGACTGATGCCCGGTGTATTTTGTACAAAATCATATCCTCCCAGAATGCGGTTGTTGATCCGCAGACTGTCGAAAGCAGGGTTGCTAAGATAACCCGCATAGCCTGCATCCAGCAGGGCGATCGTTAATCCCGAACCCGTGAAGCCGGCATTGTGCAGGTATTCGCCTTCATGAACGTGAATCTGCGCATAGGTGTTACCGTAATCAATCTCATTTTGTATGCCTTTTGTTCCGCGTATCCCGCTCCGGATTTCATGCCGGGGCAGTTCGTAGGTAACGGGAATTCTTGAAGGCAGAAGATCATCCTGAACCGGAAGCGCCCGGGCGGCCGTTTCCCTGATCTGTTGTACAAAAGGAAATGTATTGATTTGTTCCAACGCTTCCGGGCTGCTGATTCTGATGACTACTGTATTCAGCCATTTAGAAACATTCAGCACCGTAACCCCCGGCACTTCAGCAATGGCGCTAAGGTAGGCGGGTGAGATGGGAAGATCCGTTGAGTCGAAGCCTATTCCGGAGCGTTGCCGGCGGTCGATGGATTTATCGGATAAAAATTCCTGCGGGCGGGAAAGTGAATAGGTTGAACCTCCTTTATCGGTAAGCTGTACAACATGCCGGGTATATTGGGCAAGGGCAGCATTTTCAATAAACAGGAAAAAGATCAGGCAAACGCCATAAATGATACCCTTAAAACGCTGAAGCAGGTAATATGAGGGTACAGGCGTCATGCAGCATTTAATTGTGGCCGATTATTTCCATTTTAATTCCAAAGCCAGTCCGGTAGCCGGGACTGGAACCATTGGGTGGCTGGTATTCCCACATGATAGCTTCCTTATGAATCAGGCCGATGCCTTCAGCATATTGTTCTACCCAGTAGTTTTTATAGGCAAGACCCTGCGGATAAACGATTGGTACATTTACGGAATCAGCCACCTGGTGAACGATAAGCGTATTGTCGAAATTCATTCCATTGATAACAGCGGGTGCGCCAACCTGTTCATAGGTATAATTCCAGTAGCGCATGTCTTCATCATTACTGAAGGAATGAAGAATATCAAGGGGATTGTCGGGCAGATGCGTGTTGCCAAACCAGCTGAATCCTTCGCGAACCGGAAGTTTCAGCTTTTGAAAGCGGAAGTTGTTTTCCACCAGTTCAATGGTTTCCCTTGATGGAAAGACCGTATAAGTAATATCCGCTTTCCAGGCGGCTTCCTGCTGATTATCCGCGGGCCTGAGGTAACGGATGATTCTCCATCCGGTTCTTCCCCCGGCATCGGTGAGCTGTTCATCCACCACATCTTTGGCCTGGTAATGAATGGTCGTGTCCTGCTGTCCGAAATTTACAAAACGCATGGAGTCGAGCGTATACAGTATGTACTTTCCTTTTTGCAGGTTCAGGTAATCTTCGGGGAATGCCGATTCAATAGTATCCGTTTGTTTCTGGCAGGCAGTGAACATTGATCCGCTAAGGATCATCAGAAGACACCAGAGGCCGGTATTGGTAATGCGATTATTCATAGTTTAGCTGCGATCTGTCCAGGTCAAATCCGGTGAGGAAAACGGAAAAAGATGCAAGGATATTGCAGCAGGAAGGGTATTTCCACTGCAACCATATTACAGCGATAATGACCGGTAGATAATGCCGCCCCCGATTACATCATCTCCTTCGTAAAATACCGCGCTTTGTCCGGGCGCAATTCCTTTAGCGGGTTCGGAAAATTCTACCCGTATTCCCGATTCATCGTTGTAGAGCAGCGCATGGCTGCCTTTATCTTTATAGCGGATCTTGGCAACCACCTCCATTCCATCTTCAATACCATCGTATTTCAGCCAGTTCAATTTGCCCACAACCATAGCCGGGCGGTCAAGATCAGCTTCATCGCCAAGCACAACAGTGTTGGTATCGGGTAGAATATCCGTAACATAAACTGGTTTGCCGAAGGTGATATCGAGTCCTTTACGTTGTCCTATGGTATAAAACGGGTATCCCTTATGTTTTCCAAGAATTTTACCGCTTTTATCGGTGAAATTACCGCCGGCAACCGCTTCTTCCAGTCCCGGATTGCGCCTTTTCAAAAAGCCGCGATAATCGTTGTCCGGAACAAAACAGATCTCATAGCTTTCGCTTTTTTTCGCCAGTTCGGGATAGCCATAGTCATGCGCCATTTGCCGGATAGCTGTTTTCTGATAATCAGCCAGGGGCAGAAGCGTGCGGGAAAGCAGGTCCTGCTGTAAGCCCCAAAGCACATAGCTCTGGTCTTTGGTATGATCAACGCCTTTACTCAGGTAATAGCGGTTGTTTTGTTCATTGCGGTGAATATTGGCATAATGGCCTGTAGCGATAAAATCGCAGCCCAAGGCGTCGGCACGTTTGAGTAACGCGCGCCATTTAATGTGGGTATTGCACATCACACAGGGGTTGGGCGTGCGTCCGGCAATGTATTCATCCACAAAATTATCAATAACAAAATTTCCGAACTCTTCCCGGATATCGAGAATATAATGCGGAAAACCGTGCTGAACGGCCGCCAGCCGGGCATCATTGAAAGAATCTATATTGCAGCAGCCGGTTTCTTTTTTACCACCGCCACTGCCGGCATAATCCCATGTTTTCATGGTAATGCCTATAACCTCATAACCGGCATCATTAAGCATGAGTGCGGCAACGGTACTGTCAATACCGCCACTCATGGCCACCAGCACTTTTCCGTTCCTGCTCATACAACTAATTAAGTCGGCAAATATACGACAGTCGCGGGGATTAGTCCCAGGCCCCTCCGTTAAATTAGCCATAAACAGCGTTGCAGCGGTTTTAGGGTATTCAACTCCGATCAAATCGTTTGCTTCACCTCCCGCATGGGGAAAAATAGGGTAGAAGTACTGCTTTTTCACGTTGGAAGGCGTTTGGGGTTAATGTAATTTGCCCCTTCAACTAAAAACAGTGTGTTATGATCAAATTACAGGTAATAGGGCATCTTGGTAAGGATTGTATGACCAATACCGTTAATGGGAAGAATGTTATCAATTTCAGTGTAGCCCATTCTGAAAGATATCGCGATGCTCAGGGTAACCAAAAAGAGAAAACGACATGGGTGGAATGTGCTTACTGGACCGACCGTACAGCAGTGGCTCCATACCTGAAAAAGGGTACACAGGTATTTGTTGAAGGAACACCGGAAGCCAGATCATACCCCAAAAGCGACGGGACAACTGGCGTATCCCTGACCATGCGGGTAAGTTCTGTACAATTGCTGGGGGGTAAATCCAATGACAACGATAATTCTGATAATGACTTCAGCCGGCAGAATAGCAGCCGGGTTCCTGCCGGTGCCATGGATCAGGAGAACACCACGGATGACCTGCCCTTTTAAGCTTTAGCATAAGTAGCGTTTCCGCAGATGACACAGATTTCTGCAGATAGTGCTGCGCAGCCGCATGGCTGTTTATCTGCGCCATCTGCTTAAAATCCGCGCCATCCGCGGGAACGGCTGTTTAATCTGCGTTCATCTGCTTAAAATCTGCGCCATCTGCGGGAAAGGCTGTTCAACTACCGAATGCAGCACGGCTTTAGTGCAGGAACTTTCTTTTGAATGAAAGAAGATGTAATTTAATAGCAGGTGCTATTGTATCTTCTCATCTCTTCAAACATGATTCCTCCACCTAAACCGACCAATATGTCTTTCCCCAAAAAATTTACGGTACTCCACCGAATGCTGCATTGGGTTATGGCCCTCGCTATGCCGGTGTTGTTTATTACCGGCTTTCTTCGCATGTACTGGATGAACAGATCACACATTTCCACCATTGTGGATTCGAATGTTCCCTCCGTTAGCACTTCACAGATGTCGGCAATTACTTCCGCTATCCGCGAGCCGATGTGGCAATGGCATGAGCTGTTCGCTAAAGTGATGATTATTTCGTTCATCATTCGTATAGGGTATATGGTTATTTAAGGCATTCGTTTCCCAAATCCCTTTAAGTCCCGCCAACCCCTGAAAGAACGGATGCAGGGCTTAAGCTATGTTTATTTTTACCTCTTTGTTTTCATCTCCGCATTCACCGGTGTATGCATAGAAAATAATTTTTTCGAAGCATATCATGAAACCATTGAAACCATTCATAAATGGGGGTTGTACTGGTTCCCGGTATTTATTGTTCTGCATTTTGGGGGTATTCTGGTCGCTGATTTAACAAATAAAAAAGGCATTAGTTCGGCGATGATTGGGGGCGACTGATTAATTCATTCAATCTGCTATCAGGACAACACTGAAAGGATAATATCTTTACAGTAAAATGTTGTCTGTTCATGAATGAAAATTATTTTGATTACCACCGGCTTTTAACCTTTACCATAGCTGTATTCCGATCAATGGGCTGTACTGATGAGGATGCGCGGATGGCTGCCGATGTATTACTGAGCGCCGATCTTCGCGGTGTAGATTCGCATGGTATAGCGCGGCTGATCGGCTATGTTCGGTTATGGGATGCGCAGCGGGTAAATGCCCGTCCGGATATCAAAATAATTCATGAAACGCCCTCTACCGCGGTGGTGGATGGGGATTCCGGGCTGGGACTGGTAGTGGCGCCGCGGGCTATGCGCATCGCCATGAATAAGGCTCGCGATGTTGGAACGGGCTGGGTAAGCGTACAGCATTCCAACCATTTCGGTATTGCCGGATACCATGCGATGATGGCCCTGCAGGAAGATATGATCGGCATCGCGCTCACGAATGCCAGTCCGCTGGTGGCGCCAACGTTTTCCAGGGAACGCTTGCTGGGCACCAATCCGATTTGCGTTGCCGTACCCGCGGGAAAAGAAGCGCCCTTCATTGCTGATATGGCTACCACCACAGCTGCGAATGGTAAGCTGGAAATTTTGCAGCGTAATCAGGAAAACGCTCCCGAAGGATGGTTACAGGACAAAGTAGGCAATTCCACCACAGAAGCACATGCATTGAAACAGGGTGGGGCATTGCTTCCGCTGGGCGGCACCCGTTTGCATGGAAGCCATAAGGGTTATGCCCTCGGCGCCGTGGTAGATATTTTTTCCGCCCTGTTGAGCGGAGCAAATTATGGCCCATGGGTGCCCCCCTTTCCGGCATATGTTCCCATGCCACAGGAAATGCCCGGTAAGGGTATCGGTCATTTCTTCGGCGCTATGCGCATAGATGCTTTCAGGCCGGCTGATGAATTCAAACAACATATGGATCACTGGTTATCGCGTTTCCGCAATTCCACACCCGTGGATCCGGCC
>JAEYRC010000113.1 GCA_023409675.1 Bacteroidota bacterium | reverse complement strand
CGCAACGGGAACAGGAATTTGAACGGGAGCCTTCTCCGGAAGAACTGGCCGAATTGCTGGGCCTGGAAACAGAGGAAGTTTCTGCAACACTGGGTATCGGCGGTCGCCATATCAGTATGGATTCACCAATGTTGGAAGGGGAAGATAATACCCTGGTGGATGTGCTGGAAAACCCCAATGCTGAACGTGCGGAAACAAACCTCGAACACCGTGAATCGATGAAACAGGAAATCGATCGTACGCTTCAGTCGCTGACCGAACGGCAGAAAGAAGTTATCTGCTTTTTCTTTGGAATCGGGCATGATCATCCGATGAGCCTTGAAGATATTGGCGAACGGTTTAACCTGACCCGGGAAAGAGTACGGCAGATTAAGGATAAAGCCATCACCAAACTCAGAACAAATTCCAGAACCCGTGAACTTAAAGGTTACCTGGGTGTCTAAGGCTTAAAATAGTTTTTAGCCAGAAAATTTTACAGCTCCGAATTCCATAAATTTGCACTGCATATTAAGTGAGTATAACGCTTGTTGTATTCACTTTTTCTTTTAAATGCGTTGAAAAACAAGAACAATGTTTGAGAATCTCACCGAGCGGTTAGAGACCGCCTTTAAGCAGATCAAAGGGGAAGGACGGATTACGGAGCTCAATATCGCCGCGACAGTAAAGGAAATCCGTCGTGCACTCGTTGATGCAGACGTGAACTATAAGATCGCTAAAGATTTTACCGACAAGGTAAAAGAAAAGGCGATGGGCGAAAAGGTTATTAATGCAGTGAGCCCCGGGCAATTGATTGTTAAGATCGTCAAGGATGAACTCGCATTGCTGATGGGGGGTGAAGAAAGCCCGTTTAATACAAAGGGTAACCCTGCGGTAATCCTGATCGCGGGTTTGCAGGGTAGTGGTAAAACTACCTTCAGTGCCAAACTCGCTTCTTTCCTCAAAACTAAAAAGGCGCTTTCGCCAATGCTGGTAGCCGCAGATATTTATCGCCCGGCTGCCATTGACCAGCTTACGGTACTTGGTGGGCAGATCGGTGTGGAAGTGTATAGTGAACCAGAAAATAAAGATGCCATTTCCATAGCGCGTAACGCAATTGCCGCGGCCAAATCCAAAAACCGGAATATAGTTATTATCGATACTGCTGGCCGGCTGGCTATTGATGAAACGATGATGACCGAGGTAGCCGGTATCAAAACCGCTGTAAATCCGCAGGAAATTCTGTTTGTGGTTGACTCCATGACAGGGCAGGATGCGGTGAATACGGCAAAAGCATTCAATGACCGGCTTGATTTTACCGGTGTTGTACTTACAAAACTCGATGGAGATACCCGCGGGGGAGCTGCTTTGTCGATCAAATACACGGTAGACAAACCTATAAAATTTGTCAGCAGTGGTGAAAAAATGGATACGCTGGATGTTTTCTATCCTGAACGGATGGCGCAACGGATTCTGGGGATGGGCGACATCACCACCCTTGTGGAAAAAGCCCAGGAGCAATTCAATGAAGAGCAGGCCCGGAAACTGGAAAAACGTATCCGCAAAAACCAGTTCGATTTTGAGGATTTCCGGCAGCAACTGGAGCAGATCAAGAAAATGGGGAACATCAAAGACCTGTTGGGTATGATCCCCGGGGTTGGTAAGGCAGTAAAGGATATTGATATCAGTGATGATTCCTTTAAAGGTATTGAGGCCATTATCAATTCCATGACGGTGCTTGAGCGCAGAAATCCGGATATTATAGATATGAGCCGTAAAAAAAGAATTTCCCTCGGCTCCGGGAAGGATATCAATGAGATCAACGCGTTTCTGAAGCAATTCGAGCAAATGAAACACATGATGAAAACCATGAATAAGATGCCCATGGGCGGCAGGATGGGTATGGGTGGAAGACGCTGATCACTTATCCCCAAAAGGATGACAATCAGCAAGTTTTAGATAATTTTGGAAAAATCAGGAGGATTGCTAATCTTTGCAATCCTTTTTTAAGGAAAAACCCTATTATTCACGCATTTAAATGTCTATTTAAAATGCCAGTAAAAATCAGACTGCAGCGTCACGGGTCTAAAAAAAGACCATTCTACTTCATCGTAGTGGCTGATGCCCGTGCTCCCAGAGATGGGAAATTTATTCAGAAAATCGGCACGTACAATCCGTTAACCGTTCCCGCTTCTATTCAACTTGATCGCCAGCGCGCGCTGGACTGGTTGCATAAGGGAGCTCAGCCTACAGATACCGTTCGCCGGATTCTGTCGTTTAAAGGAGTATTATTCCTTAAACATTTGCTCCGCGGTGTAAAGCTTGGTTTATTCGATGAGGCTACCGCCATGGAAAAATTCCAGGCCTGGCATTCAGAACATGAAGTTCACATCAAAAAACGCCAGGAAGCTAATCTCGCTCAAAAAAGAAGCAAACGCGCAGGGGCTCCTGTTCGCAAGGCGGCAGAAGAATCCTGATCAGCAAATATCGTTATTGTACAATCCCGATAAGTTCGTCTTATCGGGATTGTAGTTTAAGGAATATCGACTATGACAAATTACCGCAGCATCGGTTCATTTGTGGCTGTTTTTGGCCTGAAAGGTGAGCTGGTCCTAAAACATCATCTTGGATCAGCTGCAGCCTTAAATGAACATCCTCCCTTATTTATTGAAGTGAAAAAAGACTCCCTGATTCCATATTTCATTGAATCCATTACTGCAAGGAATGAATCAGAAGTGCTGGTCAAACTTGAAGGTATTGATACCCCGGAGGCTGCCCGCAGGCTGAGCCGTAAAAATGTATACCTGACAGAAGAAGTTTTCAATAGTCTCACAGACATCGCAGCCCCTATTTCCCTTGTGGGCTATACTATTGTTGAAAACAAGAAAAATCTTGGGGAAGTGGTGGAAGTAATAGAACAACCACATCAGTTGCTGTGTAAAATAATCATGCAGGAAAAAGAGGTGTTGATTCCGCTTCATGAGCAGTCTCTATTGGAGATTGACCGGCGTAAACATCTGATCTATGTACAGCTTCCCGATGGTCTGCTGGAAGTTTTTCTGGGGAAATAAGTCGGGCCCTGCTTTTGATGCACGTCATTGCGAGGGCTCTGCCCGAAGCAATCCAGTGCGGTTGCTGCTTCAGCGTGTCATCGCAGTATTTTCTGGATTGCTTCGCCTCCGGCTCGCAATGACGGGAGCTCAACAACTCTTTCATATTCTTTAACTGTTTAGAAGTTCGATTCAATACACACATCTGCTTTACGTCATTGCGAGGGCTCTGCCCGAAGCAATCCAGTGCGGTTGCTGCTTCAGAATGTCATCACAGCATTTTTTCTGGATTGCTTCGCCTTCGGCTCGCAATGACGAAAAGCGAGAAGGTCTCATAGTAGTAATCACACTGTTATTGATGTAGGTCCTTGCAAGGTCCCTGCTTTTGATGCACGTCATTGCGAGGGCTCTGCCCGAAGCAATCCAGTACGGTTACTGCTTCAGCGTGTCATCGCAGTATTTTCTGGATTGCTTCGCCTCCGGCTCGCAATGACGAAAAGCGAGAAGAGCTTACTGTAGTAATCACCCTTTTATTGATGTACGTCTTTGCGAGGTCCCTCCTTTAGATGCACGTCATGGCGAAGGCTCTGCCCGAAGCCATCCAGTACGACCCGCCACCCTGGAAATATCCTGTTGAAAATTTTTTTTAAAATTATATGTAGTCAAATAACTTCATTTATATTTGTAGTCAAATAGCTTCATAATGAATTTAAGACGAGACGTATTTCAGGCCATTGCAGACCCTACAAGACGTGCAATACTGATGTTGGTTGCTACTCACTCTATGACTGCAGGCTCGATCGCTTCCAACTTTGATACAGCGCGACCAACGGTATCGAAACACCTGCAAATTTTAACCGAATGCGAACTGCTTCAACAGGAGCGGAACGGTAGGGAGGTTTACTACTATATCAATGCAAAAAAAATGAAGGAGGTCGCGGATTTTATTGAGCCATTCCGAAAAATGTGGGACGATAGATTCAACAAGTTGGAAACCGTAATGAAAAAGTTTAAAAACAAATAACTATGGAACAAAAAACATTAGTAAAGGCCGAAGACGGCTCTCAGGAAATTGTTATTACCAGAGAATTTGATTTGCCCGTGGACCTGCTTTTCAAAGCATATGAAGATCCGGAATTGTTTGAGCAATGGATGGAAACAAAAGTGCTTAAAATGGAAAATAAAAAACACGGCTCTTACGCGTTTGAAACTTCCAGAAACGGACAGGTAGTTTTTCGGGCTAATGGAACTATCCACGAATTTGTATCCAACCAAAAAATCATACGGACTTTTGAAATGGAAAACACACCGTTTCCTGTTCAACTTGAATTTTTAGAGTTTGAGAAATTATCCGACGATACAAGTAAACTCACCATGCTCATCGTGTTTAAGTCCGCTGAATTCAGAAACGAATTACTCAAAATGCCCTTTGCACAGGGTATAAATATGGCGCATAACCACCTTGAAAAGATTGTCGGTAAACTAAAATAATATAAGATGGCAAAGAGAAATAAAATTATCTATTGGGTTGCAACTGTATTTCTGGCCATCGGAATGACGGCTGGCGGTGTACAACAAATGCTTCAGGTTGGCGGTTACAACGAAATAGTAACACAACTTGGTTATCCTTTGTATCTATTGAGCATACTGGGAGTGTGGAAGATTTTGGGAGTTATTACTATTCTCCTTCCGAAATTACCACTGTTGAAAGAATGGGCTTATGCAGGTTTTTTCTTTGCCATGTCAGGAGCATTTCTTTCACATGTAATAGTTGGGCAGGCATTTAGCGAAGCTATTCCCTCGTTAATTTTATTATCTGTAACTTTGTTGTCCTGGTATTTCAGACCAGCCGGCAGAAAAATCATTTATGCTAAACTTTAAAGTAATTCATATATCGCTTAAGCCGTTTATTTTTCTGAATCTCATAATCAAAGGATGAATTCATGCAATTGTGGGAAGCCATAGTGGGTTATATCCTTTTCGGAGAGTTGTAAACAGATTTACAATTATTATTTTTTTCGGTAATACATAAAGGGTAAAAGATTATGAAGCATCTACCACATGAGCGATATAGACTATTGAATTGATCTTGAAAGACTCCAGCAGCTCGATCAGTGAATTTCCCACCGCTAGCTTGTTGTAACATGTACAAATACCTGGACAACTTTTTCTTCTTAGAAACAGCCTTTGAACTTATTATATTATTTTGGTTTGATAGAGTTCTAAAATTAATAGTAATGCCATGCTGTTCACCGGGTTTTATGAATAGCGTTATCTTTAAGGCACATTCAACAGGTAATTGACCAGCTCCAGAACCATAGCGCATTTTGATCTCGATGCTTTTTTTGTGTCGGTGGAATGCCTGCTCAATCCTGCACTGAAAGGCCTGCCCCTGATTGTTGGTGGAAGCCGCGAGCGGGGAGTGGTAGCCGCCTGCAGCTATGAAGCGCGAAAGTTCGGCATCCATTCGGCCATGCCCATAAAAACTGCATTGACCAAATGCCCACATGCCACCATTATCCCCGGTACCCGAGGGGCATACAGTCATTATTCGAGGTTGGTTACAGAAATTATAGCCGCTGGCGCCCCTGTTGTTGAAAAGGCTTCTATAGATGAGTTTTACCTCGACCTCACCGGGATGGACCGCTTTCACCAAACCTATGAATGGACGATAGCACTGCGGGAAGAAATCCGGGCAAAAACCGGATTGCCCATCTCTTTCGGACTGGCTTCCAACAAAATGGTGGCTAAGATTGCCACAGATGAAGCTAAACCGGATGGATACCTGTTTATTCCTCATGGTCGTGAAGCCGAGTTCCTGGCACCGTTATCCGTAAATAAAATACCCGGTGTTGGCCCCCGTACTTATGCCCTGTTACAGCAATTGAATATTCAAACGATCGGTGATCTTGCAGCTCATCCGGTGGAAGAACTCAGACACGTCCTTGGAAATTATGGTGCCGAACTATCGGAAAAAGCCCATGGAAAACATGATGCCGCGGTTGAACCTTATCACGAAGCCCGGTCGGTTTCTACAGAAAATACATTCGAAGAAGATAGCAATGATCTTGATTTCCTGCACCGGGAAATTGTTCGGATGACGGAAAAGGCTGCGCAGTCGCTTCGCAAGGAAAATAAAATGAGCGGATGTTTAACCGTTAAGGTCCGCTATTCGGATTTCTCCACAACCACCCGCCAATTGGCGATTCCCTATACCTTTTTTGACGACGAACTTATTCCGGTGGCGCTGGATATTTTTCGGAAACTTTATGATGCGCCCAGCCCGGTTCGACTGCTCGGCATCCGGTTAAGTGAACTTACTGCCGGCGCCCGGCAAACGAACCTGTTCTCCGACCATTCGAAAAAGGATGCATTATACAAAACAATTGACGACCTTAATAACCGCTTTGGCCGGGCAACCATTGCCAAGGCAACCTGGAAAACTCCGGAAAAGCTGGATAGGGAATAATACCCAGGCTTTAACCAATTATTAGTCTATAAATCAGATAGACAATTCGTATCTTAGCGTTCCGTCACCCGACCCATTATTGAGACCCTATTTTTATCAACCACAGGTTATATTCATTTGTCAATAAATTAAATCTACAAGTATGAGTTTACGTTTAGGGGATACTGCTCCCAATTTCCAGGCAAAAACCACTGCAGGAGATATTGATTTTTATGAATTTTTAGGCGATAGCTGGGGAATCTTGTTTTCCCATCCGGCCGACTATACGCCGGTTTGTACCACAGAATTGGGAAGAACAGCATTGCTGAAAGAAGAATTTGAGAAAAGAAATGTAAAAGTGCTGGCCGTAAGTGTTGATCCGCTGGATAAACATATGGGCTGGATCAATGATATCAATGAAACACAGCAATGTCATGTCGATTTTCCGATCATTGCGGATGAAGACAGGAATGTGTCTAACCTGTATGACATGATTCATCCCAACGCATCCGAAACCTTTACGGTTCGCTCGCTTTTTGTGATCGGCCCCGACAAGAAAATAAAACTGACCATTACCTATCCTGCTTCAACCGGAAGGAATTTTCATGAGGTGCTTCGCGTTGTAGACTCGCTTCAGCTAACGGCAAAGCACAGTGTTGCAACGCCGGCAAACTGGCAGCATGGAGAAGATGTGATTGTTGTTCCGTCTATCTCTACAGAAGATGCCCGTAAAAAATTCGAAAAGGGCGTAACTGAAATCAAACCTTACCTGCGCTATACCCCGCAGCCATGATTGGTATATGATTTCCGGATGTGATCACCCGTACCTGATTATTTTCGGTTAGGGCTTCCGGTTAATCGGTTCCTGTAGGGGTGGTATATCGCCGAATACCTGGAGAAGGGAATTAGCTGTTCGCTGCTATTGCGGATGTTCATATCCGTTAAATCTGCGGCAGGTACTAATCCTTCTTCAGGTTTTTTGTTGCCTGTTGCAGCAAGGCCCTGAGATCTCTTGGTAGTGGTGCTTCAGTAGTGTATACATTCCCTTTGCTGTCGGAAAAAACGAGTTTTTTAGCGTGAAGCGCCAGCCGGGCAAGCAGGGGACGTTCCTCCCAATCGCTTTTTGACAGATTGAATTTTTTCTTGAAATCCGACAGCATCACCGCTTTGCCATCGCCATACAAGGGATCGCAGAGAATCGGATGACCGATATGGGCCATATGCACCCGTATCTGATGTGTTCTACCGGTATGGATCCTGAACTGCAGATGCGAAAAACACCCAAATGATTCAAGGACTGAAAAATCGGTTATGGCAGATTTGCCTTTTCGGTTAATGATCATCGTTCCTTTCTTCACGGGGTGCTCCATGATGGGCTCGTCGATAGTGCTGCTGGAGGCCGTGGGAACACCCGACACAATGCCTTCATAATATTTCTCTACATCTCTTGCTTCAAAGGCTTTGGAGAGGAAACGGTGTTCGTCTTCAGTCTTTGCAAATACAATCAATCCACTGGTATCTTTGTCAAGCCGGTGTATGGTATAGATAGTACCATATTTTTCCTTCAGCATATCCTTCAACGATAGTTCAACACCCAACCGGTCGGGGATGCTCAATAAGCCCGAAGGTTTATCAAGTACAACGAGTGTATCTGTTTCAAGAACGATTTGAAGTTTCATCTTATGAAATCCGGACCAACCAGGTCGCCGGTTACTTATTGTTTTTTGCTGTACGAACTGTTCATGAATTTGAGGAGACGAATTTCCTTATCCGTTAACATCCGCCATTTACCGCGTTCCACATTCTTCTTGGTGAGGTTGGCATACATTACCCGGTCGAGGTTGCGCACATCATAGCCCAGCGATTCGAAAATGCGGCGTACAATGCGGTTTTTACCACTGTGAATTTCAATACCGATCACCGATTTGTCTTGTGCATCAGCATATGCTAACGAATCGGGTGCTATAAATCCGTCCTCAAGCGTTACACCATTGAGGATGGTGTCGAAATCTTTTTTTATCAGGGGTTTATCCAGCTTTACCTCATAGATCTTTTTGATCATATATTTCGGATGCGAAAGCTTCTGTGCCAGTTCGCCATCGTTGGTCAGCAACAGCACTCCGGTAGTGTTCCGGTCGAGCCGGCCAACAGGATAAACCCGTTCGGCAGTGGCATTCTTAATAATATCAAGAACCGTCTTTCTTCCCTGCGGATCATCTGTTGTGGTGAGGTAATCCTTGGGTTTATTCAGCAGAATATAGACCTGTGGTCGTTTCGCGGTTATTTTTTTGCCATTCACCCGGATGTCGTCCTTATCCGTCACCTTAAACCCCGGATCGGTAATATGCCGGTCATTAACCGTTACTTTTCCGGTTCTGACCAGCTCAGCGCCATCACGTCTTGAACAGATGCCCGCATGAGCGATATACTTATTCAGCGGCATCAGGTCACCGGCAGCGGTAAAAGGTTTTTTGGGTTCCGGCGTTTTTCCTGCCGGTGTTTTGCTTTTTGCAGCAGGTCTGGGAGCTGCCGCTTTAAGTAGCTTTGGTGTTCCGGCGGGTCGTTCACCCCGTTTGGATACATTTATAGTTTTTGGTTCAAAGGGCTTTCGTTCAGCCCTCGGACCCTGGTTTTCCTTTGGAGCGCCTGAACGGCGATCCTGTGGGGCCAGATGCCGGCTTGCGGGCATTGATTTTGGTCCGGACTTTTTTGCCCCGGCAGCGGGTTTAAATTCTTTATTTGGAGGGGGAGTGGATTCGTCTGGCCCCGACTGACCATATTTTTCCTGCTTATACTGTTGTTTCTTC
>JAEYRC010000097.1 GCA_023409675.1 Bacteroidota bacterium | reverse complement strand
CTGCAATGTTATTCGCGACTGCTGCACCTTATTGCCCATTATGAACTGGGGAATTATGACCTGATCGAATACCTGGCCCGGTCGGTTTACCGGTTCATGGCTAAGATGGAAAACCTCAGCGGAGTGGAGGAAGATATTTTTGAATTCCTGCGGCGTTCATTCCGAACCAACCCGGCAGCGTTGCAGCAGGAATTTCAGCGCCTGCTGATCCAGTTGAAAAGCTATGAGCGGAACAATCTGGAAACCAGGGCCTTCAATTACCTCGATATCATCAGTTGGCTGGAAAGCAAGATCAATGGAGTACCTGTACAGGATATTATCCGGCAGAAATTCCTCGACCGCATGCGTCAGCAGAAAGGATAGCGGTAATCAGGCCTTATCCAGTGCGCTTAATATATCCTGCAGAATATCATCGCGATGCTCAAGCCCGACCGAAATTCGTATAAGCCCCGGCGTTATGTTCACCGACTGGCGGTCTTCTTCCGACAATCGTGCATGGGTGGTACTGGCAGGATGCGAAGCAATACTGCGGGTATCGCCGAGGTTGGCGGTTAAGGAGAGCATGTTCAACGCGTTCAGAAAATTCCTTCCTGATTCAATGCCTCCCTTCAATTCAAAACATACAATACCGCCACCGCTGCGCATTTGTTTCTTTGCAATAGCATATTGAGGATGCGATGGAAGAAAGGGATAACGAACCCTGGAAAGTTTTTCATGCCCTTCCAGTTTTTCAGCGATGTACAGGGCATTTGACGAATGTCGTTCCATCCGCACATCCAGTGTTTCAAGGCTTTTACTAAGCACCCAGGCATTAAATGGCGCCATGGATGGCCCGGTATTTCTGCAGAACAGGTACAACTGGTTGATTAGGTCAGCACGACCCACCACCACTCCACCCAATACTCTGCCCTGCCCGTCAATCCATTTGGTAGCGGAATGTATCACCAGGTCAGCGCCATACGCCACCGGCTGTTGCAGCAGCGGTGTGGCAAAACAATTATCGACGTTTAGAATAATTCCATGTTTTTTTGCCAATGCACTGACGAGTTCGAGGTCGATGATATCCAGTCCGGGATTGGTGGGGGTTTCCAAAAATATCATTTTGGTATTCGGCTGAATGGCAGCCTCCCAGGCATTTGGGTCAGCAGCATCTACAAACGTATACTGAATACCGTAATTCGGCAGGTATTTCGATACCAGGCTATGCGTACTGCCAAAAACAGCACTACAGCAGATCAGGTGATCGCCCTGTTTTAGGAAAGCCATGAAAGCGCCAAAAACCGCGCTCATTCCCGAAGCGGTAGCGAAACCCGCTTCAGCGCCTTCAAGCGCACAGATCTTATCAATAAATTCCTGAACGCCAGGGTTGCTGAAGCGGCTGTAGATATTATCATCGGATTCATCCGCGAATGCGGCCCGCATAGTTTCCGCATCTTCGAAAGTGAAGCTGCTGGTCATATAGAGCGGAGTGGAATGTTCCATTTCCGCGGAACGCGGTGTCTGAATACGGATCGCTTTAGATATTGGATGCATGTTTACAGGAAAATAAAATGAACAATCAATTTTCTTATTTGCGGAGCCTTAACTCCCAGGTGACAGAACATCCGGCCTTGCGTAAGGTTTCTGCTACTGAACAGTATTTATCCATAGAGAGCGCGCAGGCGCGTTCCGCTTTTGCAGGATCCAGATCACCTTCCAGTTCAAAAACGATCCGGGCTTCCTTCCATAAAGAAGGTTCCTTACCCTGCTCACGTTCTCCTTCAATAAAGGCACGAAATCCTTTCAGCGGCTGACGTTGCTTTTCGAGTATAGAAACGATATCAATTCCACTGCAGCCTCCCATGGCCATCAGTAACATCTGCATAGGCCTGGCACCAAAGTTCTGTCCACCAGATTCCGGACTCGTATCCATCCGAACAATATTACCGGCTTCATCCCGGGCTTCAAAGCCATAATCACCCTGTACACGGGAAATTTCTATTGTAGCCATAGGTATTTTTTTTCCGAAGGTAAGGCTCAAATAACATTTATTGCACAGTGCTGCCCTGCGAATTGATTTACTGACTGAAAATTCGAGCTATCAAATCACAATACATAGTTCGGTAAGCGTTGTAAACTATATCGTTCCTGTAGATGAATTGAATCGAATCAGGATCTGATTGGTTAACCGGATCAATTAACGAAATGAGTCAGAGTATCAGCTCAATCAAAACCTCTAAAAGCAATAAACAGGACTTAGCAATGTTTACAATAATCCGATCAGAATTTTAACGCTCCAGAATATGACGAGGGTGCCCAACAGTATAAATGTCGTTTTCCGAGGAAGTTTACCGGTTAGCCGGGCAGCTATGGGTGCAGCAACAAGTCCGCCAATGATCAGCGCGAGAATCACCTGCCAGTGACTTACCCCCAACAGGGTAAAGAAGGTTAATGCTGAAGCAAAGGTGACAAAGAATTCGGTCAGGCTTACTGAACCGATAACATACTTCGGACTGCGGCCTTTGGTGATAAGGGTGGTAGTAACCAGTGGCCCCCATCCGCCCCCGCCAAATGAGTCCAGGAAGCCACCTGCCCCGGCAAGCAGTCCGTGGCGCTTAAATTTCTTCTGCCGCTTTTGCGCTCTGAACGCATTCAAAATAATACGCACACCGAGAAAC
>JAEYRC010000073.1 GCA_023409675.1 Bacteroidota bacterium | reverse complement strand
GGAAAAGTACCCACTGGAGGCCATTACTGCTGCGGGATATTCTTCCATCTGGCACGGACAAAAAAGCTGGAATGGGGTGGCCATACTTTCCCGGAGTGAAGCGCCGGTAGAACTGCGCCGCGTACTGCCCGGCGATCCGGAGGATATGCATAGCCGTTATATAGAAGCTGTGGTCGGCGATCTAAGAATAGCCTGTTTATACCTACCCAATGGCAATCCTGCACCGGGTCCGAAATTCGATTATAAATTGCAATGGTTCAGCAGGCTGCAGGTGCATACCGCGGAACTAATTGCCGGGCAGCAGCCGGTTATCCTTGCCGGCGATTTCAATGTAATGCCTGCGGAGATTGATGTTTATAAACCTGAACGCTGGGTTAAAGACGCGCTCTTCCGTCCCGAAACCCGGGAGGCATTCCAGGTTTTACTAAAACAGGGCTGGACGGATGCCCTTCGGAAGATCTTTCCGGAAACCGTTATCTACACTTTCTATGATTATTTCAGGAATGCCTATGCGCGGAATGCAGGTCTGCGGATAGATCATTTCCTGATCAGTCCTCCCCTGCTTAACCGCCTGAAAGATGGCGGCACCCACCATGAGGTCAGGGGCTGGGAAAAGACCAGCGATCATGTTCCGACCTGGATAGAGCTGACACCTGGGTAATTATTAATACTACTGATGAGGCAATCATTAAATTTATAAACCAGCATAAATCCACCTCTTCCGGAAAATGAATCAAATTAGCCTGGCAAGTTGTGTATTGATATAGTAGTTAATTAACAATGGGAATAGCCTGTATCCCCAGGTAACGCAGGACGGCTTCTACATAATAATAATCTCCATAGCTCAGGGGTACGTCAATCTCAGAATCGGCGGGCAGGTGTCCTACTCCATGTTTCAGTAAAAATCCACCCGCTTCATCACCCGAAGATTTATAGGGTGCCGCGGATAAACTGCTCAGCATCTTTTCAGCGGCATTAAAATAGGATCGGCCTTTATCGCCTTCAGTATAGTACGCAAGTTCAAGAAGGGAAGAACTCATGATCGCAGCAGCAGACACGTCGCGGTAGGCTTCCGGAATTCCCGGCGCATCAAAATCCCAATAGGGAACCATATCATCGGGCATCGCGGGATGCGCAAGAATGAAATCAGCAATTTTTATGGCCTGATCAAGATAGGCGCGTATTCCGGTTTCGCGGTACATCATGGTGTAACCATACATACCCCAGGCCTGCCCCCTTGCCCATGCGGTATGATCTCCGGCACCCTGGTGCGTGATCTTCGATAATACCGCGCCATTCTGAGGATCATAATTTACCACATGCCAGGAACTGTTATCGGGCCTGAAATGATGCTTCAGCGTGGTATTGGCATGGGTTACAGCAATGTGATAAAAAGCGGAATCACCGGTTTGCCGAAATGCATACATCAGCAATTCGAGGTTCATCATATTATCGATAATAACGACGAATTTCGAAGGCTCAGAATCCCAGGAACGGATGCAGCCAACTGTCGGACTGAAGCGCGAACTTAAGGATCGTGCGGCATTGATCAGCACGGAATCATACTGTGGGCGCGGATCCAGGCGGTTCGCATTTCCATAACTGCAATACATCATAAAGCCAAGGTCATGCGTGCGTTTATTAAACTGTTCCTGCTCCAGCAAACGCATACTGCGCAAGGCTTCAGTCAATACCTGCTTATCCCGGCTGAATTCATAAAGATAAAATAAGGTACCCGGATAAAAGCCGCTTACCCAGCCATCGGGGCGGGTTGTTTTCAGGGATCCCTGTTCGAAGGTTCGGGGAAGAAGCGTTGAATCAAGATTTTCTTTTATGAACGCATATTGAATAACCGCGGAATCAAGTACAAGCCTGAGCTTTTGCTCAAGCGCCTGATCGGTTGAAAAACGCGGATTTTTTGTAGCCGTGCAGGACAGGCCAAGCAATGCAATAAGACAATACAGATATAGGCGCATCGGTAAATCGTTTGACGATCACAAATATTACGATAAATGGATCAATTTGCTTGGACAATCTTCTGCATCTGTTGGACAATCCATCGGAACAGATGAACTCCTTAACAGCAGCAATCCGGAAGAAATTGAAGCACCACTGCTTCCGGTCAGAGAGATTAATTATCTTCAACACCGCGTTATTCTCCATCAAATTAAAACAAACCAGGCTATGCACGTATTCCGTTCATTATTTATAGGGACCTTTTGTTTGCTCTTCATGATTACAGCCCAGGCTCAGGAAGCAGCGGCAGCAGGCGCTATAAATGACATCATGAAAAAACATCAGCTTGCCGGTGTATCAGTGGCTGTTGTACATAAATCGAAAATTATTTATTCCGAAGCTTTTGGAAAAAGGGATCTCTCCTCTGGTGAGCCAGTGGAGGAAAGTGATCTGTTCCGAATTGCCTCCATATCCAAATCGTTTACAGCAACCGCATTAATGCAACTGGCAGAAGCCGGCAAATTGTCGCTTGATGATGATTTTAGTGATCTTGTGGGCTTCAGGGTCAGAAATCCAAAGTTTCCCGAAAAGGTCATCACACTCCGAATGATCTTATCACATACTTCCTCTGTTAATGACAGTCAGGGTTATTTCAACCTCGATGTTATCAATCCGGAAAACAATGCGGATTTTTCCAAGTGTTATAATGATTATGAACCCGGAACAGATTACCAGTATTGCAACCTCAATTTCAATATGGCCGGGGCGGTAATTGAGCGGGTTAGCGGCGAACGCTTTGACCGAAATATCAATAAACACATTCTGCAACCGCTAAAACTTTATGGAGGCTATAATGTGGATGAACTCGACAGCAGCCGCTTTGTTACCTTATATACGTATGATGGCGATTCAGGTGTTTTCGTTCCTTCACCCCAGGCCTATGCATCCAGAAAGGAAATAATTGATGACTATAAAATGGGCTACACCACTCCTGTATTCTCACCAACGGGCGGTATGAAATTATCCGCTAATCACCTGGCCATTTATATGCTCATGCATATGAACAAGGGTAAATATAAAAATCAGCGGATCATTTCTAGGAAAAGCGCAAAAACCATGCAAACCCCTGTAGCTATGAAAGAGGGCTATGGACTTTCCCTGCATGAGTCGACAAATCATCTTGACAATATCAAACTCATGGGCCATACCGGCTCTGCCTATGGTTTGTTCAGCGCCATGTTCTTTCATCCCAAAGATAAATATGGCATTGTGGTGATGATCAGTGGAGGAAATCCGGCGAAGGGCAGCAGCATGCGCGCACCCGTGAAAGAAATCATGCAGGCACTTTATGATCACCTTATCGTGAAATAGTTTGATTCTGATTTCCTGCCTTGCTTAACGAGGCTGCACCTGGAGCAGATGCCAATACCTTAGTTTCAAATGATTCAACAGGATCAGGACATTTTGTTAAGTGGCTGAATCTGCAGTTTGTACCTAACCAAACAACTCATGACATTATACATCAAAAATATGGTTTGCAACCGCTGCATTATGGTAGTGGATACGGAATTGCGCAAACTTGGACTACACCCCGTGAATGTTCAGCTTGGGGAAGTGGAAATTGAAGAAACGCTGGATGATGCAACAAAGTCGGGGCTCAGGAGCACCCTTCAGGGATTGGGATTTGACCTGATCGATGATAAAAAAAGCCGGATTATCGAAAAGATCAAAAATTTAATTATTGACCTGGTTCATCATCAGGAAAGCGACCAGGAAAAGAAACTTTCAGCAATGCTAACAGAAGCATTGAATTATGATTACAATTACCTGTCGAACCTGTTTTCAGCAGTTGAAGGAATTACTATTGAAAAATACTTCATCGCACAGAAAATTGAACGGGTTAAAGAATTGCTGGTCTATGATGAGCTCACTTTAAGCGAAATTGCCTACCGGTTGAATTATTCCAGTGTAGCCTATCTCAGCAATCAATTCAAAAAAATTACCGGATTAACGCCCAGCCATTTTAAACGTATCGGGATAGAAAAGCGTAAAGCCCTCGATAAAGTGTAAAACTTACAACAGTTTCACAAAAAGCCATAACATGCCGTTGAACAAATAGTGTCAACTTTATAGCCTATCAATAAAGCAGGGTTATGGCAACTATAGTAAATCAAGATAAATCACTTCCACTACGGCAGGAAAAAACGAAGCAGCGGGAGGTAAAATCGATCAAAGCACAGTTTCCGGTGTTGAATATGACTTGTGCATCCTGTGCTATCAGTACCGATTCTATGGTGAAATCCGTAGATGGTGTTGTGGATGCTTCTGTGAGTTATGCCAATGCAAATCTTTCCGTAGAATATCTTCCCGATCATACCAATCCCCGGCAACTTCAGCAAGCTGTACAATCAATCGGGTATGACCTGTTACTCGAAGATGAAAGCACCCGTCAGGAAACACTTGACATCCTTGCAGAACAAAAGTACCGGCAACTGAAACGAAAAACAATCCTGGCCATCGTGCTGTCGCTACCCGTTGTGATCATTGGGATGTTTTATATGGATATGCCCTTCGCGAATGAAATCATGTTTGTTTTCACCACACCTGTAATTGCATGGCTGGGTAAAGACTTTTTCATCAATGCCTTCAAGCAGGCCCGGCATCGTTCTGCCAGTATGGATACGCTTGTAGCCCTCAGTACCGGAATTGCATACCTGTTCAGTGTGGCAAATATGTTGTTCCCTGATATCTGGCACAGCAGGGGATTACAGGCGCATGTTTATTTTGAAGCAGCCAGTGTCATCATCGCGTTTATTCTGCTGGGTAAGCTGCTCGAAGAACGGGCGAAAGGAAATACATCATCCGCTATAAAAAAACTGATGGGCCTGCAACCCAAAATGATTACGGTGATACAAAACGATGGTCAGGAGACTTCCATTCCTGTTGAACAGGTACAAGCAGGAAATAAAATCCTGGTTAAACCTGGCGAAAAAATAGCGGTTGACGGCATGGTAGATTCCGGAACTTCGTATGTGGATGAGAGTATGCTCAGCGGCGAACCACTCCCGGTGTTAAAACAATCAGGAGAGAAGGTGTTTGCAGGTACAATCAACCAGAAAGGAAGTTTTGAATTTACCGCGTTGAAGGTTGGAAAGGAAACGATGCTGGCCCAGATCATTCAAATGGTGCAACAGGCCCAGGGCAGCAAGGCTCCTGTTCAGAAACTGGCGGACAAAATTGCCGGAATTTTCGTTCCGGTGGTAATGGGTATTGCCCTGCTGACCTTTCTGATCTGGAGCTTATCAGGAATTGAAAATGGCATGGCTACAGGCCTATTAACTGCCATTACCGTATTGATCATTGCCTGTCCCTGTGCTGTTGGTCTCGCAACGCCGACCGCCATCACCGTAGGTATAGGAAAGGGTGCAAGTTTGGGTATCCTGATCAAGGATGCTGAAAGCCTCGAACGTGCCAACAAAATAAATGCCGTTGTTTTGGATAAAACCGGAACGATCACCGAGGGAAAACCCGAAGTAACTGATGTGCACTGGATCAGTGAGAATACGCTTTATCCGCAGTTGCTGCTGAGTATGGAAAAACGTTCCGAACATCCGCTTGCTGAGGCGCTGGTCATGCACTTTGAAGGAATTGAAACACTTTCACTTCAGATGTTCAACAGCATCACCGGCAAAGGTGTGGAAGCGGGTTATGATAACAAAAACTATTATGCCGGCAATGCCGCGCTTTTAGCTGAAAACAAAGTGCATATTCCGGAATCACTGCAACAGCAGACCCGCGAATGGATGAAGCTGGGAAAGACCATCATTTGGTTTGCCGATCAGCAGCAGGCCCTGGGGGCTATAGCGGTAGCCGACCGGATCAAAGACAGCTCCGTATCTGCCATCCATGAATTACAGCAAATGGGTATTGAGGTACATATGCTTACGGGAGATTCAGAAAACACCGCTCACAGCATTGCACGGCAAACAGGCATCAAACAATACCGGGCCGGTATGCTGCCGCAGCAGAAAGCGGATTATATCACGCGCCTGCAGCAGGAAGGCCGGACCGTCGCCATGGTTGGTGATGGCATCAATGATAGTACCGCTCTGGCAACGGCCGATATCAGCATTGCGATGGGGCGTGGCAGTGATATCGCCATGGATGTCGCTAAAATGACCATCATCGCTTCCGACCTGACGAAAATACCCCAGGCCATCAGGCTTTCAAAACAAACGGTGAAAACCACGCGTCAGAACTTGTTCTGGGCCTTTATTTATAACCTGACGGGCATACCTATTGCAGCGGGTATATTGTATCCATTGAGCGGGTTTTTATTAAATCCAATGATCGCCGGAGCCGCGATGGCGTTGAGCAGCGTTAGTGTAGTTGGCAATAGTTTGCGGCTGAAATGGAAGTGACAACAGGAAGATCAGGAATGACTGTCAATTATCTTTACGAACTAAAAGACTCCAGGTTTTTTGGAGAGAAGTGAATATGGGCGGAAGGGCTCTTTACCAGGTGCACGGAATCAGAAACAATAGAACAGTTAAATAAGCCCGGTCAATTCAACATAAATAATTTATTAACGAAAAAAAAATCAGGTTATGAACACAAAAACATATTCATTCAAAACCAATATCAATTGCAGCGGCTGTGTAGCTGCTGTTAAACCCTTTCTTGATCAGGTGAGTGAAATAGAGCACTGGGAAGTGAACACCAACAATAAAGACAAGATTTTGTCGGTTCAGGCCAGCGAATCATCCGGCCAGAAAATTATTGATACCCTTAAAAAGGCAGGATATACTGCAGAGCAACTACCGGAGGCCGTATAACAGAATTCGGATAGGGTAATAAAAAATTAAGGCAGTGTTTGGAATTGTATTCCGATCACTGCCTTAATTAGTATTAATATATATCAGCAAACAGTATTTGCTAACTGTGCTTATGATGGTTTGTAGTACTATAGAACCTGTAATAATACTACGATAATACTAAGCCTGCGCCTGCTTAACAAACTGCACTTCCGCATTTACCCGCACTTCATCACTTACCATAACACCACCCGCTTCGAGTGCCGCGTTCCAGTTCAATCCCCAGTCTTTACGGTTGAATTTACCATGAACTGTAAACCCTGCTTTATGATTTCCATAAGGGTCTTTGATGAAGCCACCGAAATCAACTTCAAGGGTAATTTCTTTACTTACACCTTTCATTTCCAACTGACCTTTCAATTGAAAATTTTCATCATCCAGTTTGGTGAATCCGGTAGAGGTAAAACGGATCTGACCAAATTTTTCCACTTCAAAAAAATCAGCCGAGCGCAGGTGTTTATCCCTGTCGGTATTGTTGGTATCGATCGAATCAGCATCAATGACAGCCTCCACCTGAGCGTTGCTGAAGCTATCACCTGTAGTTTCAACGGTCGCATCAAATTTTCTGAACTCTCCTTTTACATTGGTAATCATCAGGTGCTTTACCCTGAAGGTCAATTCGCTGTGTGTCGGATCAAGCTTCCATGTCGTTTTTCCAGTTGTCTGTTCCATAGTATAATATTTTTATGTTTAATGTATACTGCAAAGGTCAGGCTTAAAAATCGCCGGTTCCTTCACATAGGTTAATAAATATCCGTACCGGAGCAGTTGTACTTTTTTGAATGAATTATAAGTTCCTGAAACTTTGTTGTTTACGGATGCGGCTCAGCGACTGGGGTTTAATACCCAGGTAGGAAGCAATCAGGTATTGGGGAATGCGTTGTATAAACTGCGGATAGCGTTCCGAGAATTCGCGGTAGCGCATTGGAGCCTGTTCACTGTTCGATAATGCAATACGGTAGTGCAGGCCGGCAAGTGTATTCTGATTCAGGATGCGGAAAAACCGATCAAAGAGGGGATGTGCATCGCAGAGTAACTCAAAATTTCCGCGGTTCAGCATGCAAGCCTGCACCGGCTCCAGGGCTTCAATAGAGAATATCCCCGGCTTTCTGGAAAAGAAGCTCGTTGAATCGGTGATCCAGTAGTTTTCAATAGCAAATTGCACCGCATGCTTATCACCGTTTTCATTGATATACCAGGAATAGCAGCTTCCCTGCTCTATAAAATACAGGTAGCGGCATACCCTGCCCGTTTCCGCCAGCAACGATTTTTTATCAAATGATTTCTGAAAAACATATTGCTGCAGAACAGGTACCAGTTCCCGGGGAAGGCTTTTATTAAGCGTTCGTTCAATATTCTGAAGAAGAATATCCATGGCGTGAACCGGAATTTGCGCGTTTAAATAGCCCGTTGCTACATCACGGGGGCATTTATTCCCGTATTAAAAGGGAAGGTCGTCATGACCATTATCAGGAACATCAGCCGTAAAGCTTTGTCCGTATGGAGGTTCCTGACTTTGGGCTTGTCCGGCTACCTCAACCTTCCAGGCTTTAACATCGGTATACCAGCGATTGTTGAATTCACGACTTTCTATGTCAAAATCTATTTTCAATTCATTGCCGGGTTTGAGCTGATCGGGATTGATGCGATCGCCCCAGATAGAAATACATACTTTTTTGGGGTAATTTCCGGGCGTTTCTACTATAATCTCCTGTTTCTTCCATTCACCATTTTTGCCTGTTCCGGATTGAAGCGGAAGTACCTGTATTAATTTAGCGGTTAACTGCATGTTGATTGTTGTTAACTGCAAATATACCCAATCAATACTATTCCGTCCACAACAGCATGCAGAATCTGAATTCATTTGTGAATTCCGGGGCATTGGCAGACATATGGATTATTTTATTTCACTATCCACTTCATTTTCTGCAAGTGGAAGCGCCCGAATTATTTTTTCGGATGCGGCTTCACAGAAATCCAGACCGGAATAATCAGGATTTATTCCGGCAATATAGGGCACAGCCATAACATATATCCTGTCGTTGAACGCTCCATAGCTGTCGACCAGTTGAAAATTATCATTCACCATGATCCCCGGCAATTTCAGGTACCATAACCCAAACCGATCCTGCTCCAGGTTGTTATTACCGGCTTCAGCCATTTGCAGCGCAGCTTCCGGAGAACGAAACGGCAGCCTGGCCGGTGTTACCGTATAGTTATCAACAAGACTCTTTAATGGAATTTCTTCAATGTTCAGTGGAGGTTGCCCGATGCAGTCGATAAACATCCTATACTCCTTCTGTTGCGGCTCACCATCATCGTTAGTATAATGATACGTAATGCCTTCTTCTTCACCTGGTTCTACCCGGCTTGCGGCATCCACCGCGATAACCGACAATACGCCTGCATCGTGCAGGGCCAGCAATTCCGCTGCCGAAGCCTGGGGAACAAAGGCGATAACGATAGAAATCAGGGGCATAAGCACTTTGCGCATCCTGAGCATATCTTCAGCAGAAAAATATTTTGCCGGGTAATTGACGGTATAACTCAATTCTGCGAGCAACTCCTTCCAGTAAACAGGCTCCATCCGCTTTATCGATTTTTCGGCTTCCCGATATTCTGCCCGGAAGAGGGTAAAAGGATCAAGATTTTTTCGCAGGCTCATCATTTCCGCTACAAATTCTTCCAGTGTAAATGCTTTTATCCGTTCATAAAAATCCGGATCCTTCTTGCGGAGGGAATCTTTGAATTTCTTTTCAAACAGAAAATCCAGTGAAACGAATCCCATATTTTCGTTTCTGTTGGCCTGAAGTTCCTCCTTGCTGAGCAGCGCATCCCGCGATAATGTCGCATCCTCCATATGAATGCGGATAGCGGGTAAAAGCCCGTTGATAGAATGCAGAACCATGCAAAAACCATCACTTTCCGGATCAGGGATATATTCGATTTTACCTGAGGCATTGGTGATGAATTGCCCATTATTCCGCGACAGTGTCCTTACCGCATCAAAAGCTGTTAACGATGAACCCCGTATGGCTACCGGATAATTTATCCGCTGTTCAAGTTTTGACGGAGGATAAGGAGAATCAAAATATCCTTTAATTTTTCCCTCATACTTTTTCGGCCAGTCGTGACCGGTACAAATCACCGCCCGGTGCACCGGATATTCATCTGATCCGGCAATAACCCGTACCTGCTGTACTTCAGGGTCATCGATAAGATCCGTCACTTTCGTATTCCGGTAAAGTGTAACCCTGATCCCCTTCTCTTTAGCCAGTCGCAACATCAGGGTAAACTGAGCAGCCAGGTATTCCCCAAACAAAAGCCTGGGTACAACCTTGAATTCATTAAAATTCTGTTCATTGATCTTAAATTGCTGCAGCAGATGCCCGGGTGCTTTTTTAAGCCATTCCTCCATAGATGTTACCAGTGGGGGAAGTTCATGATCCGAAATATTGGTGATATGTTCTGCATTGGCGCCTTCCCGGCTATAGGGCATTCCCTTTCCTGTTTCAGCCCCCTGTTCAAAAATCAGAATATGGTAATCGGTGCGATGGTTTTCTACAAAACGTTTCAATAAAAAAAGGGCCGCAGGGCCGGCGCCCAGAAAGGCAATTGTTTGGGGAGTTGATTGCATGACAGGGAAAATTACTATTAAAACAGCAAACGAAAATAAATCTATGCTTAATGTTCATTTTCTCCGGCAGTTCGCCGGTATCTGTTGGCGGAATTAATTCCAAATGGGTGAGCGCAGGCGCGGAGAATATCAATTATTAAGAATAAATGCTGCATATTTGAAGGGCAAATGCATAAAAAATTACGAATTATGATCAAACATTTTTCAGGCCTGTTCTTTCTGGTACTGATCGCCTTCAGCGGCTGGGGTCAAACCGGAACAAAAGCAATAACTGCCGCACAGTACAAAGAAGCCGCCAAATTTCTGGGATCCAATACCAACAGTCTAATAGACCGGAGTGGCGTTAACCCGGTCTGGCTGGAAGATGGGCGTTTTTGGTATACCGTTTCGGATAAGGGTAAGCGTGAGTTTGTGCTGGTGGATCCGAAGACAGGCCGTAAAACCACGGCTTCGGATATTAAAACCCTTATTCCTGATGCGAATACCGCTGAGGCACGCTTTAGCAGAAGAGGCGGTTCGCCTGAAGTTGTTTCTCCTGATGGAAAAAAAGCGGTCTTTATACGCGACTGGAACCTATGGGTTAAAGATGTAGCCAGTGGCAAAGAAACAGCGTTAACGACGGATGGAGTGGAAAATTTCGGATATGCCACAGACAATGCCGGCTGGCGGCATAGCGACCGCCCGGTTGTACTCTGGTCGCCGGATTCAAAAAAGATCAGTACCTATCAGCAGGATCAGCGCCATACCAACGACATGTATCTTGTATCAACCAATGTAGGTGCACCAAAATTACAGCAATGGAAATATCCATTACCCGAAGACAGTGCGGTGATCATGATTCACCGGGTGATTATTGATGTGGAACAACCCCGGGTTATCCGGTTAAAGGTTGATCCCGATCCAAGACGCAGCACCCTGTGCGACGACATTTCCTGCTCCGGGGCTTTTGATGATAATGAATGGACAGCAGACGGCTCGCAACTGGCTTTTGTTTCCAGCAGCCGCGACCACAAACAGGCCAAAATGCGCATTGCCAACGCTGCTACGGGTGAAGTAAGGGAGGTTTTTGAGGAAGTGGTGCCCACACAATACGAATCGGGCAGAGGAAAGATCAACTGGCGCTATCTGCCAAAAACCAATGAGATCATCTGGTATTCGCAACGCGATGACTGGGGACATTTATACCTCTATGACGCCGGAACCGGAAAACTAAAACACCAGATTACCAAAGGAGCGTTTGTGGTCAGCCGGCTGCTTCATGTGGATGAAAAAAACCGCATGCTGTATTTTGAAGCCAATGGCCGTGAAGCCGGAAGAGATCCTTATTTCAGCCACCTGTACAGCATTAAAATGGATGGGAAGAACCTGAACTTATTGACACCGGAAAACGGAAATCACAATGTATCTATCTCACCCGACCTTCGGTATATCGTCCATACCTATTCGCAACCCAATGTTCCCCCGGTATCAGTATTACGGGATATTAAGGGAAAAATGATTGCAGAACTGGAAAAAGCCGATATCAGCCGGCTGACCTCGATGGGATGGAAACCCCCTACCCCCGTGATGGTTAAGTCAAGAGATGAGCGCTGGGACCTGTACGGGCTGATGTTTACACCATCGCATCTCGATTCCTCTAAAAAATATCCGGTAGTGAATTATATCTATCCCGGTCCACAGGGTGGCGGAGTTGGCAATCGTTCGTTTTCAGCAGCAAGAAGTGATCACCAGGCACTGGCTGAACTGGGCTTTATCGTTGTAGTGATCGATGGAACCTGCAACCCCTACCGTTCAAAATCGTTTCACGATGTCTGTTATGGTGATATGGCCGACAATACGCTCGACGACCAGATCGCGGGTTTGCGCCAGCTTGAACAACGCTACGGATTCCTCGACCTGAACCGGGTGGGCGTATGGGGCCATTCAGGAGGTGGCTTTGCCACGGCAACGGCTATGTTCCGCTATCCCGATTTTTATAAAGTAGGTATTTCCGAGTCGGGAAATCATGATAATCGCAATTATGAGGATGACTGGGGCGAACGTTATATCGGACTGGTTGATGGTGACAATTATAAGAGACAGGCCAACCAGGAATATGCGAAGAACTTAAAAGGCAAACTAATGCTCGCCCATGGCGCGATGGATGATAATGTGCCACCTTATAACACCTACCTGGTAGTGGACGCGCTTATCAAAGCCAACAAGGATTTTGACCTGATCATTTTCCCTCATGCACGGCATGGTTTCGGGGCAGATGGCATGTATATGACCCGGAAACGCTGGGATTATTTTGTAGAACACCTGATGGGTGCCGAACCTCCGAAGGAGGTTAATTTAAGTACTACGAGCCGTTAAGCTATACGCTAAAATCTGCGCTGTCTGCTGAGGGTTAAACAGCCTTTCCCGCAGATGGCGCAGATTTTTAGCAGATGGACTCAGATTAAACAGCCGTTCCCGCGGATGACGCGGATTTTTAGCCAATAGGCGCAGATCAAAACAGCCGTTCCCGCAGATTTTCGCGGATTTAGACAGATCTGCGCAGAGGAACAGCCAAAAATAATCTGCGTAAATCCGCCTAAATCTGCGGAATCTGCGGGAAATGTATTTGATTAGAGTTCCCCCTTAAAAGAAAAATTATAAATACTTGCAGGATATAAAAATTTCAATTTACTTTGTATTTCAAAGCACTTTTAAATAATATTATCAAGCAAAATTTACAACATGACCTTACAAACCAAACGCCTGACCATTATACTGCTGGTGGTAGCCGGACTTCTCATGATTCCCCTGGTGGCAATGCAATTCACTAATGAAGTTGACTGGAGTTTCTTTGATTTTATTGTGATGGGCGGATTATTGCTGGGCACAGGATTGCTGATCGAACTGGTATTGCAGAAAGTTCAATCGCTACAGTATCGTCTGTTGCTGATTGGCGGATTGCTGTTGCTGTTATTCCTGGTTTGGGCTGAACTTGCCGTAGGCATTTTCGGAACGCCATTTGCCGGCTCCTAAAGACTGAGTTGTTGGCGTAATGAATATTGCTATACGGCTAGTTGCATTATAGCTCTGGTACAACATACCGGTTGATATCAGTCGGTGAGCTTAACCTCATTAATCTTATAAGGCAGCCAAACCTGCATTTCATCGGCGCCACGGTTATTCCAGGCGAAATAAGGAATGGCGTTGATCATTGCAGGAACTGAGGTTACGGACTTACCATCAGCCGAAGCAAGTTGGCGGTTGCCGGTGAACGTTATCGTATTAACACCGCCTAACAACCCTTCATTATAGTTTACTTTGAATTGGGGATCTTCCGCGACCAGAAAATTCCAGGCTTTACCACCATTATCCGCTCCTTCAACGCAATAGACAATTGGACCGTATTGCAGCGCAAGCTTACCGGCATTTTGTTTGAGACTGGGATGACTGATCACCTGACGTACTTCCATTGGGAAATCCACTTCCACTTGATCGCCCTGTTTCCATTTACGGGTGATGCTGAGGTACCCGTTGTTTTCGGTAGCCGGTACAACGTTACCGTTCACCCGGATAACAACTTCTGCTGACCGCTCCTCTTTATAACGGTAAAGATCACCCGGAGCAGGAGTATTGATCCACCCCGGCTTACGAAGGTTTAACGTAAACGCCTGGCGGGGGGCTTTATCCAGTTTCAGCAGAACATTTCCCTTCCAGGGCATTCCTGTCTCAAGCGAAATTTCAAGCGGCTGCTTGTTAACGGTAAAGTGGCTTTTATTGCCGATATACAGTTGAACAAAAACCTGGTCCTTTGCTGTCGCATAAACATAATCGCCAAGTGAAGCAACGAGGCGGGCTATGTTAGAAGGGCAACAGGCTGTACCATACCATTCCCTTCGGGTATGCTGACCAGAGGAGGCCAGTGGATTGCCGTAAAAGAACCGGTCGCCGGAAAGCGACAAACCATCGAGCGCCCCATTGTACAGACTTCTTTCCAATACATCGATATAGCGTGTATGCCCCGACAGCATGTTCATCCGCTGATTCCAAAATACCATTCCTACAGAAGCGCAGGTTTCGCAATAAGCGGTCTCATTTGGCAGTACATAATCTTCCCCAAACCCTTCATTACTGCCCTGAGCGCCTATACCGCCAGTGATGTACATGTTGCGGTGTACCACATCTTCCCAAATGGCATTCATCGCTGTAATGTAACCGGCATTGCCATTTACCGCAGCAACATCCGCGGCACCTGTATACATATACATTGCCCGAACCGCATGGCCGGTAATATTACGCTGATCCTTAACCGGAACCAGGTCCTGGCAGTATTCCGGATTTTTCCAGTCATCCCATATCTTTCCCTTACCGTATCCCCTGCCCCGCTGATCGAGAAACCAGTCGGCAAGCTGGAGATAATTCCTGTTACCGGTAAGATGAAATAATTTCATCAGGGCAAGCTCGATTTCCTGGTGACCGGCAACCCAGGGTTTATTCTGAAGCCGGAAGTTGGAGTCGATATGATCGGCAAAACGTATAGCAACATCAAGCAGCTTACGTTTACCGGTGGTATTATAGTAAGCAATACCCGCTTCTATAAGATGACCGGCACAGTAGGCTTCATGCTTCTCCATATCGGTCCAGCGGTTCTGTATTCCTGTGAGTTGATAATAGGTATTCAGATATCCGTCGGCCATCTGCGCAGCGGCAATCTTAGCAATCCAGGAATCGGCTTTGGCTTCAGTTGCCGCATCAGGATAATTTTTTAGCGAATAGGCCATGGCCTCCAGTGCCTTATATACATCAGAATCATCATAATAAATACCTTCATGTACCCCGGTTCCAATTGCCGCCTTTTCAAAGTTCCGGATACGGCCAGTTTTATTTTCTGTATAGAGAATGCAGGCATCGAGGGTGGCAGTGGAAACGGTTTGCATCCGCTCTTTCCAAAATGGATCGGTTATTTCTACTGAGGCAAAGCCTACCGGATAGAGTTTTTGTAAAGACTCCTGAGCGAAGGAGTTATTTAGAATAAATAGCGTTAAAAGAAGATATTTGAATTTCATAATAGCCGGTTGTAGATTAAACTTATCATTTAATAATGCATTTCACTCAGATTTTTAAATACATTTCCCGCAGATTTCGCTGATTTCTAACAGATGGGCGCAGATATAGAGCCTAAAATCTGCGATAATCTGCTAAAAATTTGCGAAATCTGCGGGAAATAAATTATTACTTATCCGCCACACACCGGAAACCCACCGTTCCATTGCGTTCAAAGCCCTGACTCACCCGTAACAAATGCTGACGGTAATGCAATTCGCGGGGCCCGCCCTGAACATACCACCAACTGCTGGAAGGTTTGAAATACGATCCGCCTTTCATAATGATGTACCGGTAACTTCCATTCATATAGAGGTCATTGGTTAGTTGCCATACCGATCCTACCAGGTCGTGCAATCCGTGCGGATTTACTCCCTTAGGATAGGATCCAACCGGCGTTAATATACCATTACCCAGGTTAGTAACGGAGGAATCTATACCCTCAAGATGGAAAACAGTCAGGGTATTGGTGACCACTTCCTGCCTGCGCATAACAGGCGTTTCCTGCTTCCAGGGCCATTCATTGAGTTTGGAAGTCTGTGCTGCATACTGCCATTCCACTTCTGTGGGCAGTCGCTTTCCAGCCCATGCGGCATATGCCTTAGCATCTTCATAACTCACATGAACAACCGGATGTTCTTCCATACCGGAAGGAATTTGCCGTCCATTCCATTGTTTCAGGAAGTTGGCGGTATCTGATGGAATATATCCCGATGCATCAAGGAACTTTTTAAATGCCTTATTGGTTACCGGATATTTATCCATATAAAAAGCGGGCATATCGAAAACACTGTGCTGATCCTGTTTGGGGTATGGGATAAACTCATCGCCATTGGTCGCTTTGAACCTGAATTTACCAGCCGGTATTGCCACCATTCCTTCTGGAGCGATTGAATAAGCAGTGGTCTTTTTTACTGTGGACACCCTTCGTGGCGTTCCGGGTTTTATATGCCGGCTCACTTCATCTTTCAGTATGCCATCATGCATTAATTGCACTACTATCTTCCCCTCAAAACGGCCAATGTGTTCATGAAGATGGAGGGTATGATTACCCGCAGGTAATTGAACCGGCACCTTATCGTATGCGGGTTCACCAGCCCATATGCGTAAGCTGTCTCCCGCTCTGCCCTTGGTGTACAGCGATAGCAGATCACCATCAAGTGTAGCCGAAATTAATTCCGGCAGTATGGCGATCGCAGCAGCCGCACCTTCATTGTTTGTGCCCAGCCATTGCCGATGAAAGGCGTCAGTCTCCACCTTTACGTTCCACATATTACCGGAAACAGCAG
>JAEYRC010000406.1 GCA_023409675.1 Bacteroidota bacterium | reverse complement strand
TGAAGCGCTACATGAATAAAGCGGCCATGAATGACCTGGTGGGAGAGGATCTGACGGACGGGCGGGCTGATCGCGGTGATCTGGTAGGCAGCGCTTTGCAGTAATTGCTGCAAGAACACCTGATGTGCATGTTCATCGGGTGCATGCTTTGTTTCCATCAGGATGAATTCATGCAGGCTGTTCCAGATATCGCGACTATTGCGCTGGCGAACATAAACCGATGAAGGAGTTTCAATCAGGTAATAGCTGAACCAGCGTTCCTTTTTGATGAGTTTTTTTTCTTTAACAGGCAGGCTTTCCACAACACCCAGCCGGAACGCTTCACAATCATCTTTCTGAACACAGGATGAACACAGGGGCTGACGCGGCTTACATACTGTTGCGCCGAAATCCATGATAGCCTGATTGTAAATATCCGGCTGTTCTTCATCGATCATCGCCTGGGCCAGTTCCTGGTAAAGTTTTTTACCGGCACCGGTATCGGTTGGGGTATTGATGCCGAAGTAGCGGCTGATAATCCGCTGTACATTTCCATCCACCACAGCCCGGCACTCTTTAAAGGCAAAAGATGCTATTGCCGCAGCCGTATAGGCACCAATCCCTTTCAACTTAATCAATTCATCATATGTACCAGGAAACCGACCATCTCGTTCGTGAGCGATGTAGCGGGCGGTCAGCAGCAGGTTGCGGCAGCGCGAATAATAGCCCAGACCCTCCCAGAGTTTGAATACAACAGCGTCCTGAGCCTGAGCCAGGTCCGTTACTGTCGGAAACGTGCTGATAAAAGCCTCATAATACTTCCAGCCCTGCTCTACGCGGGTCTGCTGAAGGATTATTTCACTGAGCCATATTTTATAGGGGTCCGTTTCCCCTTTCCAGGGCATCGGACGATTGTTCTGCAGGGTATTCCACATCAACAGCTTCTCGGAAAACTCGGATTTCATATTCTTATCTATCCCTAACGATTAAATACGGTGAATATTGGAAAAAAACATTTTCCGGAGGCAATAAAAATCAGTTACAATTAAACAGCAAATTCTTGCTAATTTAAAAATTAACCAGTAATTTCAGTAAAGAATTGATTTTGTGTGCTTTGCCTATAAATTTTTCATTTTTTCACAGAGTAGATACCAATCAATAAAATCTATGTTATGAGAAAAGCAGACCTCGTAAACCAGATCTCAGAAAAAACGGGTATACCAAAGGTTGATGTGCTGGTTACGCTGGAAACCATGTTCAAGGAAGTGAAAGAAACACTTTCTAAGGGTGAAAATATTTATATCCGCGGCTTTGGAAGTTTTATTACAAAGAAAAGGGCGGCAAAGATCGGCCGCAATATCAAGAAAAATGTAGCCGTACACATACCTGAACACTATATTCCCGCATTTAAACCCGCCAAAGAATTTGTTGGAGAAGTTAAAAAATTACAATCTGTTAAAGAAGATCAGCCAAACCCCGAAGATGAGATGTAATTTCGCTGCCTAAATAAAGCACTCTTGAAACAGCAGCAATTCATTCTTATCGGGGGAAGTGTTCTTCTCTTCTGTCTTATTTATTTTTTCGGACGCACTACACCCGAAAAGAAACCTTCCGAAGTAGCTGTAAAACACCAGTCTGCATCATCCCTGAACTTCGATTCGGTCCTGACAGCATCCCGGCAGAAACTCAGTCCGGCGCATCAGGAAGCCCTGCGCGAGCTGGAAAGCAATGTCGTTCGCGGAGATGTTAAAAATCAACAGATCAATGTTTACCGGCAGTTGGCTGCCTTCTGGAAAGACAGCGCGCATGCTCTGCTGCCCTATGCCTATTATAGTTCAGAAGCTGCTAAGTTGGAAAATTCTGAAAAAAGTCTCACCTTTGCTGCCCATTTCTATTTGGATGGCGTTCGGGCGCAGGGAGATCCTGCGATTCGGAACTGGATGGCGAATGAAGCGAAGACACTGTTTGAGCAGGCGCTGGTCCTTAACCCGTCTAATGATTCCTTAAAAATCGGATTGGGCAGTTGCTATCTTTTTGGAAATATCAGCGATAATCCGATGACCGGAATTACCCTGATCCGTGAAGTTACAGAACGCGATTCCACGAATATGTACGCTCAGATGATGCTGGCTACAGGTGGAATGATCTCGGGACAGTACGACCGGGCAATTGAACGCCTGAAAAAAGTGGTGGACTATCAGCCCCGCAATACTGAAGCACTGGTAATGCTGGCTGAAGCCTGCGAACGGCATGGCGATAAAGCTGAAGCCGTAAAATGGTATAAGGAAGCCCGAAAAATTATTGAGCACCCGGAAATCAATGCCGAGATCGATAAAAAAATCGCTTTCTTGTCGAATTGATAAAAACAGATTTTTTAATATTTAATTCATTGGTTTTATGCCTTGTGGTAAAAAAAGAAAACGTCATAAAATAGCAACGCACAAACGTAAAAAGAGACTGAGAAAGAACCGTCATAAGAAGAAGAACCGCTAGGATCTTTTTACGGGGCCCGCTTATTGGCCCCTTTTCTTCTTTTGCTGACAGGAAATAATCTGCCTTTTATACTGATTAATAACCTGATATCCGGCAGATTATTTTCTTAAGCCCATTCCTTGTAGTGAAGCAGGTTAGACGCTAAAGCTGATTACGTTTGAATAAGGAACTTATTATAAACTCCGCTCCCCAGGGCGTCGAAATCGCTCTCCTGGAGGATAAAAAACTGGTGGAACTGCATCATGAAAAAATTGATGCCAGTTTTGCCGTGGGAGACCTTTATCTGGGAAAAGTTAAAAAGCTGATACCCGGATTGAATGCGGCGTTTGTGGATGTAGGGTTTGAAAAAGACGCTTTTCTGCACTATACCGACCTGAGCCCATATGCCCGGTCATTATTGAAATTTACCCAACAGGCTATTAACGATTCCAGTGAAAATGGTTTCGACTTCAGCGGATTCAAGGTTGAACCGGAAATTATTAAAACCGGTAAGATCAATGAGGTGCTGAATGGTAAGCCGAATATCCTGGTTCAGATTCTTAAAGAACCCATAGCTGCCAAAGGCCCCCGCCTGAGCTGTGAGATTTCGCTCCCCGGCCGTTTTGTAGTGATCACACCATTTAATGATATCGTTGCCGTTTCCCGGAAAATACATTCCTCCGAAGAACGTAAACGCCTGCAACGCATCATTGAAGCAATCAAACCGGGTAATTTTGGGGTTATCGTGCGAACCGCCGCTGAAGGAAAAAATACGGCTGAACTTCACGAAGACCTGACCATGCTGGTAGAAACCTGGAAAACTATCCAGGCTAATCTTAAAAATGCCACTCCGCCCGCTAAAATTCTCAGCGAGCAGACCAAAACCACCAGCATGCTTCGCGATCTGCTGAATGAAGATTTCAACAAGATCGTCGTTAACGATAAAACCATCTATGCCGATACACGGCATTATATCTCCCGCATTGCTCCGGAGAAATCGGAGATAGTTTCATTTTACAATAACGGACTGCCAATTTTTGATCAGTACGGTATCACCAAGCAGGTTAAAGCCGCTTTTGGAAAAACCGTTAATATGCCCAGCGGCGCTTACCTGATCATCGAACACACAGAAGCCCTGCACGTAATTGATGTGAACAGCGGCTATAAAAGTGTGAGCAATAACCAGGAGCAGAATGCGCTTGAAACCAACCTGGAAGCTGCAGCGGAAATTGCACGCCAGATGCGGCTCCGCGACCTGGGCGGTATTATAGTTGTTGACTTCATCGATATGAAGCTTCCTGAAAACAAGCGCAGGCTTATGGATTCAATGGAAGAATTCATGCGGCCCGACCGCGCCAAACATGCTGTGCTGCCGATATCTAAGTTCGGCCTGATGCAGGTTACACGCCAGCGCATGAAGCCGGAAATGAATATCAATACCCAGGAAGTTTGCCCAACCTGTGCCGGCACCGGAAAGATCACTTCAACCCTGTTGCTGGAAGATGAACTGGAAAAGAACCTGAGCTATCTGGTCACCCATCAGCAAAAAGACCTGACCCTGGTAGTACACCCCATACTGTATTCCTATCTCACCAAAGGCGGTTTCCTCCGGTCAAAACAATGGAAATGGCGCTGGAAATACGGGCAGAAAGTCCGGATTAAAGAGAATACCAGCTACCACCTGACCGAATATCATTTTTTTGATAAACACGAGGAAGAGATTAAGCTGTAAGCTTGTTGCGTATGTGTTGAGCATATCATTGCTATTAACCTTTCACCCCTACATGGTGCAGACCTTGCGATTGTAGGTCCCGATACAAATGGTATTGCGTTTCATATCAGATCAAACATAATGCTATTCAAAACGCATCTTCCATATTCACGATGGGCGCGCCGGCGGCGCGAAAGGTTAATAGCAAGGATTCAAAATATAGTACCCCGGCAAGCTCCGTAGGAGCGAAACAATCTCAATTCAATAATCGGAAAAATTTACCGCTCCAACGGAGCTGAGCACATTATGCTCGCGTGGCTATTAACCCGGAGAGATATAAACCAAAAAACCCCGGAGAAAAATCCCCGGGGTCTGCAGTTGGTTTTGGCAATTCGGGTTAATACCCGGCGTTTTGAATTAAACTCGTATTGGCTAAAATTTCCCGTTCAGGAATCGGCATTACATATGCGTCATCGTTCCAGGGAAGAAATGCGCTTTCATCTTTCAGTCTTTTATAATCATGCGAGCGGAAACCCTCAAATGCCAGCTCCAGCCTTCTTTCCCACAAAATATCATCAAGCGTGGGCGCGGCAATTTTTTCCAATCCTGCACGGTTACGGATCACCTCTATATCCGCTTCTGGACTTTGACCCACTTCGGAACCCAGGCGCTCATTGGTTTCGGCACGGATCAGGTACATTTCAGCAAGACGGATGATCGGGATGTTCTGCCCCAGGTCTTTCCACTTTTTGGTGTACAATCCGGTTGGGAATGGACTTCCCGCAGTACCAAAGTCGAATAACTCGGTAAAACGCTGGTCATTTTCATTTTCCTGGTCGAAATAAAAATCATAATTGATCTCTATATCCGCCCGGCCAACTCCATTGGGCCAGTTACCATAAAATGTTGTCAGCCCGTCATTTGAATTGAATGCCGTATTCTGGTCATTCTGCTGTATTTCAAAAATCGATTCCGGTGTATTTTTATTATAAAAAACACTGGTAACGCCTGAATTCAGGCTGAATGGTCCGTTTTCAATCACTTCACTGGCCAGGTCACGGGCTTCTTCATATTCCTCCAGTTGCAGGTGAACCCTTGCCATAATGGCCATGGCTGCCCAGCGTGTTGCCCTTCCTACTTCATTAGACCCCGGCAATCTTGAAATTGCTGCAATGAGATCAGATTTTATTTGTGTGTACACCTGATCTATGGTAGAACGGGGGTCGCGGCGGGAAGCATCTGTTTCATTTTTCGAGGGGGTAAGCACAATGGGAATACCCAGATTGTTATTTTTTGTCTGATCGGGATTGCTGTACAGACGCAGCAGTTCGAAATACATCAGCCCGCGGATAAAATAGGCCTCCCCTTCAATACGGCTTTTATCATCCGTATCCGTAACGATATCAATCGCGTCGAGTACACTATTGGCCACGTTGATGGCTTCATAACCACTGGCCCAGGTACGTGCAGCTTCAGCATTAAACTTATCCTGGCTTGAATTGTAGATATCAGAATAACTGCGAAATGTTCCATACCAGTCAATATTGTAATCCGGCACCAGTAATTCGGGAAGCATCAGCAGGTTGTTTCCAAACAATGATCCACGGCCCATAATAGAATAACCGCCGATAATCGCGCTTTCAATATCAGCTGCTGTGTTGAGGGCGTTTTCAACATCGACCGACTGGCGCGGATCGATATCAAGTTTTTTATTACAGCCAGTGCCGATGACAGAACTGATCAGAACGGCAGCGAACAGGCTATTGCGAAATATATTTTTCATGATAGAATTGAATTAAATGATCAGAAACCTAAATTAATCCCCACAGTAATGGTTCTGGCCTGCGGAGGTGTGTAGAAATCATGCCCGATATTGATATTGCTGATATAACTCGCATTCACCTCAGGATCATATCCACTGTAGTTGGTGAAGGTCAGCAGGTTTTGTCCGGCCACATACACGCGGGCATTTTCTATACTCCACCGGTTGACCAGTTGCCGCGGCAGATTATAGCCCAGCATTACGGATTTGATCCGGAAGTAAGAACCATCTTCCACCCAGCGCGAAGATTTTATCGCGCCGTTACCATCGAGGAAGCGCGGCTGAGGTACATTCGTTACATCACCGGGTTGCTTCCAGTAGGCCATCTGGTCTCTTGACTGATTGTCGAGATAGTCGCCATTCACCGCCTGAAATAAACCGGCAATGCTGTACAGGTCATTTCCCGATACAAATTGTCCCTGAATATCCAGATCGAAATTTTTATATGAGAAGCGATTGTTAATACCACCGTAAAAGTCGGGATGCGGATTTCCAATCTCATAATCTACCGCTTCACCGGGATCATTTGTTGTGCGTCCATCAGCATCAATATATAACGCGTCGCCATTGGCGGGGTCTACTCCAGCATATTTAGGTCCATAAAAATATCCGAAAGGTTTTCCGGCTTCAACCCGGCCCAGCTGGCGCGATCCTCCGTTAAGTGTAGATCCGCCCATATCGGTAACCAGGTTACGGTATGTTGAAATATTCAGGCTGGTGGTCCATTTGAATTCTCCCACCAGGTTACGGCTGCTTAAGGTGAATTCCCAACCTTTGTTTTCCATTTTACCAATGTTTCGCGTAATAATGGCAAAGCCATTCTGTGTAGGTAACTGGAAATCGAGTAAAAGGTCTTTGGTTTTTTTCACGAAGTAATCTACCTCACCGGTAATACGGTTATCGAACAATCCGAAATCTACCCCGATATCTACCTGGTCGGAAGTTTCCCACCTGAGGTCATCACGTCCGATCTGGGTAGGGATGATACCCGCCTGATCGGCATAGAATGCAGCGCCCCACAGTGTTCTGTAAGCGAAGTTGCCGATTTCCGCATTACCGGTTCTGCCGTATCCAGCCCTGATCTTGAAGAAACTGATGGGGGTGATGTTGCTGAAGAAGCCTTCTTCACTGAGGATCCAGCCGACAGAGGCCGCAGGGAAAACACCATAGCGTTTATCACTGGCAAAGCGTGAAGATCCGTCTACCCGAGCACTAACCTGTAAGAGGTATTTATTGTCGAATTTATAATTACCGCGCGCAAAGTAAGACGCGAAACTTGAACGGGTTTCTTCATTGGTTCCGAAGATAATCTTAGCCGCACTGGCAATTTTTTGAAACTGATCGTTGGGCATACCGGATCCCTGAACACCGTTCGAACGAATGGTATATTCCTGATACTCTATACCTGCCAGCGCTTCAAGATCATGCCTGTCGTTGAATGTGGTGGTATAATTCAGGTAATTCTTTACATTCCAGGTTGATGCATTGGTATAGAAACTTTCCGTTAAGCCGTTATAGGTGGCGCCGGTTTCTGTTACCCGTGCATAAAAACGTTCTTCATCCATATTCTGCCAGTCGAACCCAAATTCACTGCGGAAGAATAACTTGTCTGTTAAACTGGCCTGAGCGAAAACACTACCGATAGAACGGAAGGTGGTCGCGCGGTTCAGGTTTGCAACCTGGTCGATCAGGTTATTATAATAGATGGTCTGGTTGTTCAGTGTTCCATCAGAAGTATAAATAGGCTGAATAGGTGCCAGCGCGTTAAGTTGTATTGGGTTAGCAAAAGCGTTATCATTCGGAACGCGGTCATTGACCATTTTAAGTACGGCGATATTCACACCCCCGGTTACACGTTCTGAAAGTTTGTGTTCAATATTAATTTTCCCGGTAAAACGATTCAGCTGGTTGCCGATAATGATCCCTTTCTGTTCATTGTAATTTCCGCTTACCAAAAATTTTGTACGTTCATCTCCACCGGAAACTGCTACTGAATACTGACTGATCTTACCACGCTGAAATGCCTGGTCAGACCAGTTCGCATCTACACCGCTATTTTCTTCCCAGTCATTATTTCCGGTATAACGCCGCCATGCCGCGGCAACATCACCCTCAGGCCAGCGAAGTCCGCTTAATGAAGAATTATTGAATGCATCGGTCATCAGCTGCCGGTATTCGGCCGCATTAAGAAACTCACGTTTGTTGGTGGGATCGCTGATGCCGGTAAAATATCCCAGGTTAACCCTGGTTTTGCCCGCACGGCCACTTTTTGTGGTTACCAGAATTACACCATTCGCTGCCCTTGAGCCATAGATAGCCGCGGAAGAAGCATCTTTCAATACTTCTATCGATTCAATATCATCGGGGTTGATGGCTGCCAGCGGATTATCGGGCTCTTCTTCATTGCCCAGCGCCTGTGAAAACACAGGCACTCCGTCGATCACAAACAAAGGCTGGTTGGATGCGGAGATGGAGGAAAAGCCGCGAACGCGGATGTTTAATGCCTGCCCCAGCTTTCCGGAACCCGCATTGATGAAAACACCGGAAGTACGGCCCTGCAGGGCGCCTTCGAAGGATGAAAGCGGGAGGTTGTTGATTTCCCTGGAGGTTACCCGGGCAATAGACCCGGTAATGTCGCGCTTGGTATTGGTACCATACCCTACCACCACTACCTCATTGAGGTTGGTGCCTGCTGTAGGTGTGAGTGTTACGGTTACATAACCACCCGAAGTTTCGATTTCAGTTTCCTCAAAACCCAGGCTGCTGATAACCAGTGTAACGCTTTGGGCCTGCCGGGGAAGCCTGAAGTTTCCCTCGTCATCTGATGTAGTGCCCGAATTGGTTCCTTTGATCATTACAGAAGCTCCGGCAACCGGACTACCGTCGGCCACACTGGTGATTCGGCCGGTTATTTCGCTTGTCTGGGCTAGCAGGCTGCCCCAAACGAAAAACCCTAACAAATAACAAATTAGTGTTTTCATTGAAATTAGATTTTTGAAAGTCGTAATAGTAACGCAAAAATAGGTTTCCTATTGGTTAAAAGACAAAAAAGCCGTGCAGGGTGCTGCACAGCTTTTTATTTGGGAATCAGTAAATTATTTGCGTTAATCTCTGCGGCTGCCACCGAGTAATATCATGGCATATTGAACCAGCATGGCTATTGAGGCCAGGGCCGCTACCAGATAGGTCATCGCCGCCCACTTCAGGGCATCTTTGGCCTTGGGGGTTTCGTTAGGGGTAGTTATACCGGTTCGGTCGAGCCAGGCCACAGCGCGGCGGCTGGCATCAAATTCAACGGGAAGAGTAACTACCGAAAACAGGGTGGTTAATCCGAAAAGGATGATCCCGGCCAGCAACAGCTGGGGGAAAGTATTGATCATCAGTATTCCGGCCAGCAATACCCATTGTACAATACCGGAGCTAAATTGAACTACCGGAACCAGCTTACTGCGCATGGTCAGCCACTGATAGGCTGTGGCATGCTGTATGGCGTGGCCACATTCATGC
>JAEYRC010000320.1 GCA_023409675.1 Bacteroidota bacterium | reverse complement strand
GATCTGCCCAGGGGCATTGCTGTTCTTAACGATACAGCGCCACCTGCTTTTCCTTTCTGATCAAAGAACCGCTGCTTTTCAGGTTGCATCCAAACCATTATAGAAGGCAAAAGTTCCAGTTCCTTTTTTCCGATAGTAATCAGATAAGGCGGATGAATTACTTCAAGTCCGGGGAAAAATTTATCCTTATTATTATAACCATGAAAACTGAAAAGCCAGGGTTTCCCTTTATGCTTTATCATCAGGTCGGTGCTGAGATCGTATCCGAAGGAGGTCAGGTAATGCCGCACGGCAAAGTTGAAAGAAGTCTGATCATTGATCTTGATAGAGTTTATACCAATCATGAAGGGTGAAAGGAAATTCAGGTATTGAAGCCTTCCCATTTTTTCTAAATAGGCATATTCATCCGCACTTAAATCGGTCGATTTTATAGCTCTGTCAATACCTGGCCCGTAAGGATGATCTCCCCTTGCCGCATAAGGTTCATCCGGACGATGAAGATCATACACCCAGGCGGAAAAATCCCAGCCCACAAAGTCACGATCGGAAATCTTCCCTCCATGAAAATTCATACTGTCTATGCTTGAATTGAACCCAGGCTGTTTAAACTGATTAACATAGTCCACAGCATGTTTTGTCAGCAGAATGTTGAGTAATACATTGGGATATTGCGCTTTTTGATAAAAATTATCACCTTGCAATTTCCGAAGCAGAAGAAATTCACTTTCTATACCTGCCGAAAAACTTCTAATAAGCTCCTGTGGATACGTTGCTTTAAGCCGGATTAGGTCTTCATCACGAACACGGCTAACCGAACCATTGGCATATCCACCATTCAACCGGTTATAGGTTTCATCATAGGAAGAAATTCCGCGAATGGTTAGTCCGTTGCGATGAAATTCCTCATGCATCCATTGAATGGAAAAAACGACTACCCCATAGGTAAATGCCAGATCGATAAGGCCAGCGCTTGCATTGGCTGCAACCCTGTTCCAGATCTTATTCTTTTTTCCAGTGGGTGGAATCCATCGCTCCCACAATTTGTTGTTGAAGTAATAATTTGTAGCATGCAGTCCGTGAGTTACGGAAAGCGCCTGATTCATTGATGGGCTTTGATAGGATTTTAAAGAAAATCCTGCGTCACTCCAGTAAGGCAGGTCCAGCAGCGGCACATCAAACGCCAGGGAATAATTGTTTTTACTGCTATCCTGGCCATGGAGCGTAGTAAGGATAAAAAATGAAAGGATGGTAAAATATCGTTTCATGTATTTTATTTAGCCTGCAAATTTGAAATGATAACTAACTGCTGCACGGTTAATAGTGGTTAAGCGGTCTGGAATATCCGTAAAGGGTTTAGCTTCTAATATCCGCGCGATGAAGCATCCTTTAATTTTCGTGTCCTTCAATCTGAATTATCAGTATAGGAAGAAAAGAATGGTATATTCTACTGGATTGCTTCGGGCAGAGCCCTCGCAATGACGTGCTGCAAGAGTGCTTCAATTTGACAGGCATTCCGCAAAGACGTAAAGCAAAGTGCGTTCGTCATTGCGAGCCGGAGGCGAAGCAATCCAGAAAAGCGAGACGCAATCGAAATCAAAGACTATTAATTCTACTGGATTGCTTCGGGCAGAGCCCTCGCAATGACGTACTGCAAGGGTGCTTTAATTTGGCTGGCTTTCCGCAATGACGTACTGCGAGTGTGTTCTAATCTGGCAGGCATCCTGCAATGACATGAAGCGAAGTGTGTTTCGTCATTGCGAGCCGAAGGCGTAGCAATCCAGAAAAACGGGCAGCAATCGAAATCAAAGACTGAATATTCTACTGGATTGCTTCGGGCGGAGCCCTCGCAATGACGTGCTGCAAAAGTGCTTTAACCTGGTAGGCATCCCGCAATAACGTTCTGCAAGTGTGTTTTAATCTGGCAGGCATCCCGCAATGACGTGCTGCAAGTGTGTTCTAATCTGGCAGGCATCCCTCCATGACGTGAAGCAAAGTGCGTTTCGTCATTGCGAGCCGGAGGCGAAGCAATCCAGAAAAATGTGCAGTAATCGAAATCAAAGACTAATTATTCTACTGGATTGCTTCGAGCAGAGCCCTCGCAATGACGTACTGCAAGTGTGCTTCAATTTGACAGGCTTTCCGCAATGACGTGCTGCAAGTGTGTTCATATTCTGGCAGGCATCCCTCCATAGCGTGAAGCAAAGGGCGTTCGTCATTGCGATCCGGAGGCGAAGCAATCCAGGAAAACGAGCAGTAATCGTAATCAAAGACTAATTATTCTACTGGATTGCTTCGCAATGACGTGCTGCTAAAGCGCTTCCATTTTGACTGCGACCCTCTCTATGACGTACAGCAAGAGTGCTTCAATCTGGCAGGCTTCCCGTAATGACGTCAGGAATAAAGCGCATCCATCAACCGGATTTTCCGGTAATTGTAATGTATTTTTATGCCTTTGCCCCCCAATCGGGTCTGTTTATTGCATAGAATACTTGTCTGTAAACAATTAAAATGAACATTATGAAACTAAATGTTTTGAAATTTTCTGCTGCTCTGCTGCTTTCCGCATCGATGATTATTGCCTGTAACGATGAAAATACGGCCTCAGACGGAGAGGAGGGAATGGATAGAATGGAGGATTCTGCAGCCCACGACAACCGGGCCGTTGCTACCATTTCCGGAACCGTAGCCGATACGGTAGTGAATGGAACTGTGATTTTTGAAGCGCTTGATAATGGAAAAGTGCGCATGAGCCTGAAGTTGAACGTTCCATCTAAAGCAAACAGTTCAGTGGCTGTACATATACATGAACATGGTAATTGTGGAGATATGGGAAATCATGCCGGAGGTCACTGGAATCCTACAGGAACCGATCATGGTAAATGGGGTGAAGGCAGTTTTCATTCCGGTGACATCGGAAATATAAACCTTGATGCATCCGGAAATGGTGAAATTGAACTCGAATCTGACCTCTGGTCGGTCGGTGGCGATGCAAAAACAGATGTTTTGAATAAAACCATGGTTGTTCATGCAGGAGTTGATGATTACAAATCACAGCCCGCTGGTGATTCCGGTCCGCGTATTGGTTGCGGAATAATTACCCGGTCTGGTACAACAGGCTTTGCTGCGGATACACAAAATCATGCTGATCACTAAATCATCTAGAGTTTAAATATTCATAGGGTGGTCAATATTTGGCCACCCTTTTTTGTGCGCGGTACTTTCTCTATAGCTTCCATCTCAAGGGTTTCTTCACCTTTCCTTCCTTCATCGTGCGCCCATGTGCTCTGCCTCAACTTGTTCCAATCGCTTTAAAATACTTTCATATTATTATTTTTTATTTCAAAAATGTTTATTTTACTTTACGAAGTCATAACGATTGTTCAGACCGCCGCCATGACTGCCGGAAGCAGAAGTTCCCGGAACACCGCATGCGCCTTCAGAACAATTACTATCCGGAACCGACCTTAATACCAGCGCATGAGTTTAGCAATCAGACCGGAACGCCGGCGATGGATGATCGTAGGGATTGTTTTTATCGCAATCGTTTTTAATTATGTCGACCGGCAGATTGTCTCCATATTAAAGCCTACCCTAAAGGAAGAATTCGGGCTTGGCGATGACGGCTACGCCGTAATCATCAATTTATTTACGGTTTGTTATGCCTTAATGTATCCCGTATCGGGCTGGCTGGTAGATAGGTTTGGAGCAGGAAAGGTGATGTTTTACGGAATTATTGCCTGGTCGATTGCCTGTATCGGAGGTGGCTTTTCTCGTACAGTAGGTCAGTTCGGCTTTTTCCGAAGTATGCTGGGAGCCGCTGAACCCACCAACTTTCCGGCCCAGCTTAAAGTTATCACCATCTGGTTTTCGGGAAAAATGCGCGCCACCGCCAATAGTTTATGCGTTGCAGGAAGTTCAATAGGGGCCATTATCGCTCCGCCTCTGGTAGCATGGCTGGCCATAACCTACGATTGGGAAACGGCTTTCATTGTCCTGGGTGCTGTCGGCATCATTATCGCCATCCTGTGGAAACTGGTCTATCGCGATCCACCACCAGAAGTTACAGCGGAGATCAGGAGTACCGACAGCATTGCCGGTAAAGAGGTGTCAACGGAAAATGGTCAGGCTCAGGAGGGCTTTGCCTGGGGACAACTCTGGAAAACAAAAAGTCTCTATGGAATACTGCTGATCCGGTTTGTTAGCGATCCCGTTTGGTATTTTTGTCTTTTCTGGTTACCAGGCTATCTGCAGGAAGAATCGGGTTTATCGCTCGCCCAGGTGGGTATGGTAGCCTGGATACCTTTTCTCGTTGCCGATCTCGGCGCTATTGGAACTTCAGCCTGGTCCGACTGGCTGGTCCGCCGGGGCGTCAATCCGCTGCGGGCAAGAAAAATCATGTTATCCGCTGTAGCGGCCCTGGCGCCATTATGCGTGCTAACGCCCTTCCTGCCCACTGCCACCAGCACCCTGGTGATCTTTAGTGTGGTTGCTGTTGCCTGCCTGAGCTGGTTGTTTACTGTCAGCGTAGTGGTGGCGGAAGCATTTCCGGTAAAGAATGTCGCTAGCGTATTGGGTATTGCCGGCGGTTTCGGCGCGCTGGGCGCGGTGCTGTTCAACTTCTTTGTAGGGGAATTTATCGGCACCCTGGGCGCGGAAAAGATCTTTATTGCCATGGCTTTTATGCACCCTATTGCGGTGCTGATCCTCTGGACCATGGTAAAACCTGAAAAACCCGGACCAAAAAACACAGGAATTTCAAAAATTTAATGATATAGTATATGAAAGAAATCAACCATATCCATGAACCTTCCCGGGAGATACCGGTGCGCCTGTCGGTAGATGTTTTAGTGGTCGGCGGTGGTCCTTCGGGCATCATCGCGGCAAAAGCCGCCCGGGAAGACGGTCATTCAGTGACCCTTATCGAAAGCAGAAGTTTCCTGGGGGGTAATATGACAATCGGCTTGCCCATCCTCGGTTTTCTTGGACAGAAGGGAAACCAGATCATTAAAGGGTTACCCCAAAAATTCATCGACAGGCTGAAGAAGATCGACGCGTCGAGTGAACATCGCCCATGCCCGTTGCATATGAGCTTAACCCTGGTGGAACCCGAAGCTGTAAAAACAGTGGCGCTGGAAATGTTAGTGGAAGATGGCGTGAATGTGCTGTTCTATACCTTTTGCGCCGGAGTAATTATGGAAGGGAACGACCTGAAAGGGATCATCATCGAGAGTAAAGCCGGCCGTGAAGCAGTTCTGGCAAAGGTTATAATCGATTGTACGGGTGATGCTGATGTCGCTTATCGCTCCGGTGTACCCTGCGAATACGGTAATGAAACTGGAGGTGTTCAGCCGCCGACACTTATGTTCTGCATGGGAGGCGTAGATACTGAAAAGTTACGCTTAAGCATAGCCGAAGAACCCCGTACCTATCTGACCGATTTTATCCCGGCCGAATATTTTGGTCAGAATAATCAGTTTGTCCTGGTAGGCATGCGTAATCTTATTGCGAAAGCGCAAGAGGCTGGCCTTGATTTACCAACGGAACGCACCATCCTCATCACCGGACTACGTAAAGGAGAGATCTGGGTAAATATGACCCGCGTAAACGGCGTAAACGGAACGGATCCTGAAAGCCTTACTCATGGCGAGATAGAAGGGCGCGAACAAATCAAAGACATACAGCAATACCTCATTGATTATGTGCCAGGTTTCGAACAGGCCTACTTTCTAAAAACCGCGCCTTTTATAGGTATTCGCGAAACCCGCAGGATTGCCGGTAAATACACCATGACCCGTGATGATATCATGAGCTGCCGCAAGTTTGACGATGCTGTCGCCGTAGCCAGTTATCCGCTCGATATACATCACCCTCAGGGTGGAGGCTGCACCCTCGAATGGTGTGGCGACTGCTACGATATTCCATTCGGATCTCTCATTCCGCAAAAAGTGAAAAATCTCATCGTAGCCGGTAGATGCTTGAGCACCTCCCATGAGGCGATGTCGGCTAT
>JAEYRC010000305.1 GCA_023409675.1 Bacteroidota bacterium | reverse complement strand
CTGTGTTGAATTGCGACTGGCCAATTCTTCCCCTTCCACTGTAGAAATCGATCCGGTCAGATCTCTTTTTTTCGCAACGCCGTATCCAATGGCTACCACTTCTTCCAGGCTTTGCGCTTCACCCTCCATCATTACGTCAATAGCGGCATTCCCATTAACAATTACTTCATGGGTTTTCATTCCCACAAAAGAAAATACCAGTACCCCGCGACCGTTAGGTACGGCAATAGTGTACTCTCCCGCATCGTTTGTGTTGGTACCGGCACTGCTGCCTTTCAAACTGATGCTTACCCCCGATAACGGAGCAGCGTTTTCATCGGTAACCTTTCCCCTAACGGTAAGGGTTTGCTGCGCTGTGACGGTGGTTGCGGGAAGAATAAATCCAAAAATTAGGATTAAACAAAGACAAAGATGCCCCGGAAGGGTGCGGCACCTGCGGACATAAGCCTGGAGAGCGCGTTTTTTCATACAGCTAGTTTTTAAACAATTTCTGAGTTGCCTGGTTAAATTTTGTTTCAGAATTAATAACCCTCTATTTAAACACAAAAGAATGAAAGCAGTTTAAACTAAAGGTTAAGAAATCAAAAATTGGCCAGAAAATCAGGATTTTAGGTTGAAAACAACAATCGGTATTTAGTTACGGCATGCATCAATAGAACTGAGTCATAACCATAAACAGCATTTCAAATTACAGATATTTAATTCAATTAAACAAATTTTAATAAAATGAAAGTAAATTTAAGCATATTTGCCGTCTATTGGAGCGTGGAGATGTGAAGAGAAGAAAGCCAATGCAATTAATTATTCTTAATTTAAATTTTACATACGCGAATCGCGTTAATGTCATCAACAATGAAAACCATAACCGAAAGGCATCAGTTTATCCTGCAGAAGTTGCAGGAGAATGGCCAGGTAAGCATACCCCAGCTCATCACCGAAATGAAAGTCAGTGGTGTAACTGTTCGAAAGGACCTGAAATTGCTGGAAGAAAAGAACCTCCTTTTTCGTACCCGCGGCGGGGGCTCCATGACGAACCCCTATGCGATTGAACGGCCGATCAATGAGAAGGAGTTCATCATGTCGACGGAAAAGAAAAAAATTGCCCGTGCCGCTACCGCGCTTATCGGTCAGAATGATGCGATCATCATCGGATCGGGAACAACGGTTTTTGAACTGGCCCGCTGCCTTCATCCTGAAAAACGAATTACGGTTATCACCCCTGCCCTGAAAGTTTCGCTGGAATTGTGCAACCGGCCCAATGTGGAGATCCTGCAGCTTGGGGGAATCATTCACCAAAGCTCCTCCTCTTCAGCGGGAAATTATGCTGAACGGGTGTTGGAAGACCTGAGCTGTGGTGTCTTATTCCTGGGTGTTGATGGCATTGATCTGGAACATGGCCTGTCGATCACCAACCTGGTGGAAGCCAGCCTGAATAAGAAAATGATCGGGCTTGCGCAAACCGTGGTTATTCTGGCCGATAGTACAAAATTCGACCGGCGCGGACTGGGTAAGATCTGCAACCTCGACGAGGTGGATTATATCATCACCGATAAAGGCGCTCCGGCAGCTACTCTGGCAAAGTTGCGCAATCTGGGGATCCGGATCATTATCGCGGATTGATTTTATGGTGATTCCGGAAAAATACAACTAACCTTCGTACAGCTTTTATACTGTTCTGTTTTTTTATAAACTAATTAGGAACGGATATATCATTCCGGATATAGCAGTAATATCTGGTAATTTTGTGGCGTAGCACCACTAACCTCACAATGCATTCAAATTTCTATCCGGATCCGGCACAATGGTTTAGCGCTGATGAAGCGTTTAACCGCCTGTATCCCGAAAATATCAGGGCACTGTCGCGAAAGCACTGGACTCCACTACTGGTGGCTGAAAAGGCTGCGGACTTCCTGGCTGCAGAGAAAGGCGCAAAAGTGCTGGATATCGGTAGTGGGGTGGGTAAATTCTGTCTGGCTGCAGCCTATTATCACCCAAATGCCCGGTTTACCGGTATAGAACAGCGTGAAAGCCTGATTGGGTATGCAGAAAAAGCCAAAGCAACCCTGGGATTGAAAAATGTTGAATTCCTGCAGGGAAATTTCACCGAACTCGACTTCAGCGATTATGATCACTTTTATTTTTACAACGCGTTCTATGAGAATATTTCCGGAACGGAAAAAATAGATCATGCAGTGAACTTTTCGGATGAGCTATACAGTTATTATAACCGTAAACTATTCCGGCAGCTCGAAAAGGCCCGGGCGGGAACCCGGCTGGCCACCTACCACAGCATAGAAAATGAAGTTCCGGAAGCGTTTCATGAAGTAGGCTCAGACATAAATAACCTATTGAAATACTGGATCAAACTATAACTGGCACCATTAACCGCAGTTTCAGATTCCTGCCTTTCCAATTTCTGCATTAAACAGCACAAATATTACAGCGGAGTGATGATTAAATGCAGGTAAATTCCCGATATTAACTATCAATTGGCCTTGCCCGTATTCGATGCAATGCTTTCGATGAGCATGATCACTTCTTCCCGTGATTTGCCCATCTTTTGCTGCAGCCGGCCCAGCAGTTCATCTTCCTGGCCGGGAGAAAAGCGAAGGTCATCATCGGTAAGATCAATATGATGTTCTTTGATCTTTTCTTTAACCTCATCCCAGGGTTGAGGTATAACAACAGGTTGACTTTTCATACTGAATTATTTTAAATAAATATTGCCCGGAAAAAATTCCCGGGCAATGTTGAATATAACTGTAGCACATAACCGAAAACCATCTTTGCCATTCGCAGTGTGTACAGTTTTTCTGTATATATAAAAACCAGAATAAGGGTCGATACACAGAAGGTGCCTTCCTGCAACCTTCCATTATCGCTTCACGGCTTCTTTGAACACCTCCGGTATCCGTCCATCCGGTTGTACGAAATTTAAACCGGGCCTGTTATGACCCGGAATACATTAATGTGCCGGACCTTCATTGAAATTTGGCGTCACCGGGCTTTCGGTGTACATGGAAGGCGTTGAAGAAGCATGACTCCTGGAGGG
>JAEYRC010000260.1 GCA_023409675.1 Bacteroidota bacterium | reverse complement strand
CGTAGATGCATCACTGGAACTGATGAATTCAGGACAGTACACCATCTATACTAAAACTACCGGTCCTTCCGGAAAACCTTACCAGGATTTATTTGCACACCTGGTAATTGATCCGGTGGCTGATGAGGTGATCCTGGCACGCCGTTATTCCAATGAGTTGGCGCTCCGTCATGGATTGCAATTCTATATTACAGCAAGAACACAGGGTAAACCCGGACTGGAGAAAAGACTGGTGAACAGTTACCTGATGGCCGATGGAACACCATTTACCAGTATTCCGGGTTATGAAACGATGGAGTTTTATGATGAAGTTCAGAATCGTGACCCCCGTCTTTCACAAACGATCCGCACCCCTGGCTATCGCCGGATTGGCGCCTCAACCAATTCTTCGGTGGATTTTGAAGCAACCATGACCGGTTATCAGCCCATCAAATGGATGAATATAACCGCACTGGATGGTAACGGACAATCTTACCAGGATTTGGCCATCTTCCGTTTGGGTGAAGTACTGCTGAATTATGCTGAAGCAAAAGCTGAACTCGGTACCCTAACACAGGATGATATCAATATGTCGATAAAACTGTTGCGCGACCGCGTTAACATGCCCAACCTGGATATGGCTGCTGCTAATGCAAACCCTGATCCTTATCAGGCGAATTTGTATAAAAATGTGAGTGGTGCAAATAAGGGCGTTATTCTTGAGATCCGCCGCGAACGCAGAATTGAGCTGGTAATGGAAAATAACCTGCGCTGGGAAGACCTGATGCGCTGGAAAGAAGGCCACCTGCTCGCCGATGCATTCGAAGGCATGTACTTTCCGGGTCCTGGATTCTATGATCTGGATCGTAACGGTACACCTGAAATCGAGATCTATGAAGGTGCAAGACCACCGCAAACCGGCGCTTATCAGTTCCCGGTAAGTGATTTATCTGAAGGCGACAGCGGAAATATTCTGACCAACCGGAATATCGTTAAAACCTTCAATGAAAACCGCGATTACCTGTGGCCCTTACCGATCAGTGAACTTAACCTGAATCCGAACCTGACCCAGAATCCGGGATGGCAATAAAGAACACTTACATGAAGTATACTATAAACAGGAAGAAAGGGCTGGTGAAGCTGTTGCAGTTCCTGGCGATCACCGCGGTTACCGCCGGGGTCTTCCAGGCCTGTAATAAAGATCCCTATGTTCCGGGTTCCTCAGCAGTTATCATAGGAGCAGAATCGGGCGATGATACCTATAACAATAACAATGATGCACAACCGTTGTTGTCGACCCTTAAGGTGATGAGTTATAATATTCATATCCTCAATCCGCCTTCCAAACCCGGAGAAACTGATATCGCTGCCACCGCAAAAGTGATCATGGATGCGGATCCCGATATTGTTTTTCTTCAGGAAGTGGATAAAAATTCGGGACGGAACGGCTATTCGGGCGATATGGCCAAAGACCTTGGTGCCCGTACCAAAATGAACCAGGTGTTCTATTCAGCGATTTCGGTTGGCAGAGGGTTTTATGGCGTAGCGATACTGAGTAAGTATCCGTTGCGGTCTGTAAAAAAGCACCTGCTGACAAAAGAAAACGCCAATACGGAGCAACGGGTACTGGGTACGGCCGTGCTTGATCTGCCCGGTATTGATTCTGTTCTGCTGGGAGCAACGCACCTGCAGCACAACAGCGCGACAAACCGCCTGCAGCAGGCCAATGACCTGGTACGGATACTGTCGCCGGTTTCCGGGAAAATGATCATCGGTGGTGACCTGAATGAAATGGAATCCGCTACTTCATTTTTTAATGTATTTGACGGCACCTTTACCCGTACCTGCAAAGGCGTGGGTTGCCCGCCCACCTTTTCGGCGCAGCTACCCAAATCGGTAATCGATTATATCGCCTACCGGCCAGCTTCCGCGTTCAGTGTAAAAAGTCATAAGACCATATCAGAATATTATGCCTCAGACCATTTACCGGTTGTGGCTGAATTAACCATTAACAGATAAAAAATCAGGATTACATGAAATCTAAAAACATTTACCTTCTCAGCACCACACTAATCGTATTGATGTGTGCGACCATTGCTGGATGTACCAAGGAATGGAAGGATAAAGTTGGTGCAGGTCCCGTGCTGACCATTTCCGACACCTACAAGGAAATTACCGGGATCAATGTAGGGGATCAGGTAACCATACCCGTTACCGCTACTTCACCCAGCGGGGTAAAGCGCATCGCCTATTATTTTATTAACCGTACCGCTAATGGAACAGAATCCGGATCCCCCACATTTATTGATCGGGATGATTTTCCTACAGAATTAACGGTTAATGTAACCTTCACTGTTCAACCACAAATGACGGAACTGGTGATCACTTCATTTAACAAAGATAATTTTGCTTCTGAAGTGCATATTCCAATGTCGGAGATCAGGGGCCTTCCTACACTAACTTTTAAAGATGGAATTGATTTTCGGGAAACAGTTTTCGAGAATAAAGTGATCAGGGTAGAAGGTGAAGTTAATTCTGCCTATGACCTGAAATCGCTCAGCTACCAGACCATCAGCAATGGTACCGCTTCTGCAGAAACTGCTATTGCGTTCACCAATAAAAGAAGCACCCCTTTTCTGGCAGAGGTTACTGTTGCGAATGGCTTATCGGCTGTGGTGATCAAAGCGGTCAACATCCATGATGGAATGATTTCCGATACCTTCCGGATCGGATCTGTTGAAGCCGATGCAGTGAGCATCTCTATCGGCGGGGGATTAACTGCCCTTGATGTGGTGTATGCCGACAGCCTCAATACCTTTACCGGACTGGCTGTTTCGGGTTCAGCTATTGAAACCCTAACCTATGCCATTAAAAAGAATGGCAGCTATGGTGCAGAACAACAAATTCCTATTGGCGCTGTTCCGGATGAATTTAGCTTCGACCTTAGTTTTGAAGGAGAGAATGGAATAGAAGCTATCCGCTTATCCGGTGAAAATGCCGGTGGCAAATCACAGGTGATCGAATTTCCGGTAACCAATGTATATAACCGGTTGTTGCATTTTACGAATATCACGCTGACAACAGAAGTTGGACCCGGAAAGAACAACTGGTTTTCCGCCTACCAGGCCCCGCACGTATTTGATGTAACCAATGCGGCGGCTAACCAGGAAATGCTGGATTTCGCGTTCATTAAATATACCGCTACTGCCAATCGTATTGTACCGGCAGCGGTATACAATGCATCTACTGCTTACCGGGAAGCTACAGCACCCTATATGGTTGGCTTTACAAAAGCGCCGTATACTATGGTAACAGCAAATCGTCCGCACATCAATCCGGAAGAATTCAACAGTCTGGGCTGGGATGGAGAAATGAATACCTGGCTGCAGCAGAATATTGTAGCGCCAACAAACCAGGGTGGTGAGAACTATAACGTTGCTGTGGCTAATCGCCGGGTTAGTGGTGATATGGTTCCCGGAGCAGGATTTGTGATCGGATGGGGTTCATGGAACTTTGCTGACGGCACGGTGAACAACCAGGCTTTCGGACTGGTGATCGTGAAAGAGTATACTGTTAATGGCGATTTTGCTACCGTTACCCTGGATATTAAGGTTCCTGCCGAAAATGTAAGGGCAAAATTCAATCCGGTATCTATCTTCAGCTACCCATAACCGTTAAATATCAAATCATATTAAAAAGGCAGGTCTTAATCTTAAGATTTGCCTTTTTTTATGTTTTTTTTTGAAATAGTTCAACATGCGGGAAATATCTTTATCGGCATGAAAATAAACGGATGTATTCAAGTTCGATGGATTTACGGATTATTGCTAGCGCTGTTGCCCTTTGCGCTGAAGGCACAATCGCCCCGGATCAGCGATCACAATATGATTGGCTGGATAGCATTCAACGGAACCATTCATCTCGATCCCAACTGGAGTCTTCATACTGAATACCAGTTCCGGCGCGATGAATTTTTGTCGGAGTGGCAGCAGAGCTTATTCAAAGCGGGAATCAATTATACCATCAATCCGGCCCTTACCCTGCGCCTGGGTTACGCGCTTGCCGAAACATTCGATTATGGCGATATTCCTATTAATGTATATGGAAAACAATTCACCGAACACCGCCTGTTTCAGATGGTTTCCTTGTCGGACAATGTCGGCATAACAGGATTAAACCACCGGTTTATGCTCGAACAACGCTGGGTGGGCCGCTATTCCGCACCCGAACTGGATAAAGAGGATGGGTATACCTACGTCAATCGGTTCCGCTATATGTTCCGGGCGCAATTACCACTGAAAGGAACACGCATCCAGGATAAAACTCCCTATGCCGCTGTATATGATGAAATATTGATCGGATTCGGAAAAAATGTAAATCAGAATGTATTTGATCAAAACCGCCTGGGATTGTTACTGGGTTACCAGTTTTCGGGACTACTTCGCGTGGAAGGCGGTTTCCTCAGCCAGATTGCTCAACTGCCCCGGCGGGTGAATGATAAGCAGGTTTTTCAATATAATAACGGACTCATCCTTTCGGCAACTTTTAACTTTAACCGGAACCGCTAAGCAAAAGCTCCTATGGTGTAGTGCGGTGAGGGGTTTGATTTTTGTACAGTAACGGGTAATACCTGCCGTAGTAAAAATCAATCTATGCCGTTAAAGAAAAAAGTATTTGATATCCTGGCCATATCAAAGGAACGGGGCAGCCTGAGCTGGTATGCCGACATATTTATCATTGCGCTGATTATTGTTAATGTTGCCGCGATCCTTGCGCAATCCGTCGACCGGATTTACCTTCCCTACAAACAATATTTTTATTATTTCGAGGTCTTTTCGGTAGTCATCTTTACCGTCGAATATATTTTAAGAGTCTGGTCGGCGAATATTGATCCAAAATACAAAACGCCGTTTTGGGGTAACATCAGGTATGCGTTAACCCCGTTGGCGATTATCGACTTCCTGGCCTTTTTCCCGTTTTACCTCTCTTTTGTTGGGATTGATTTGAGAATTCTTCGCATGCTGCGCATCTTCCGGATATTCAGGCTGTTTAAAGCAGCCCGTTATATGGGAGCCTTATCGATGATGCACCGGGTAATTGTTAAGAAAAAAGAAGAGCTTGTCATATCGCTTCTGTTCACCCTTTTTCTTCTGACCATAACCTCCACACTCATGTACTATGTCGAAAATAGCGCCCAGCCCGATGTTTTCACCAGTATACCCGAAACCATGTGGTGGGGGATTGCCACACTAACAACGGTGGGATATGGTGATGTTTATCCGGTTACCAATGCCGGGCAGTTTCTGGGTGGAGTCATTGCGATTATCGGTGTAGGTTTATTTGCTTTGCCGACTGGAATTCTGGCAGCCGGATTTTCTGATGAGCTTTCCCGAAAAAAAATTCAGCAGCATAAATGTCCAACCTGCGGGCAGAAATTGCCTGAAAATAATCCGCCTCAACCGTAATTTTCCTAAATTGATGCTGGTCTGCACCCGCTAATATCGGAATATGTGAAAAGATGATTCACGCCAACGGATCGCTGTATACCTGAATACCCCAATGATGATCTTCGATTATCCATTTCCGATACCACAAGTACGCGAAAATGAAGAAGTTATTATTTATAATTGTTGTAATGCTATCGCTGTCGGTAA
>JAEYRC010000266.1 GCA_023409675.1 Bacteroidota bacterium | reverse complement strand
GCTTATTAAGAGTGATGAGGACTTGAGTAAGACATGTGAATTATTAAGAACCATTAAGGGTGTAGGCGTTATTGTTGCAGCATCTATTATCTGTTGCACCAATAATTTTAAGCGGTTCAGCAATGCCCGTAAATTTAACTGCTATGCTGGTCTAGCGCCTTTTAAGCATGAAAGCGGGACAAGCATAAGGGGGAAGGCAAGAGTAAGCCACCTGGCCAACAAAGACATAAAAAGTCTATTAAACCTGGCAGCATGCAGTGCCATCCGACATGACCCTGAATTGAAAAATTATTATCAAAAGAGGGTTAAAGAGGGGATGAAAAAAATGTCTTGCCTAAACATCATTCGATCAAAAATCGTGAGTAGGATATTTGCTGTAGCCAAACGCCAAACTCCGTTCGTGATACTACCTATGGCAGCATAAAAGATCGATTATTATCAAAAGTAGAGGGAGTAAAAATCCCAAAAAAAAAGATCATGCTGATCGTGCTAAAAACATAATTAATCCAACCCTATAAAACTAAAAAAATAAAAATATTTGGCTAAATCGTGAACTTAGAATACGCTGATTTTGAGCAGATGAACGCAGATATACAGCCAATAGCTGCGAAAATCCGCTTAAAATTTGCTGAATCTGCGGGAAATCCTTTCTAACAAAAAAAAGCTCCCCGAAGGAAGCTTTTCTATACTTACTAACCCATCAAAAACATTTGTTATGCGGTTTGCATTTCCGTGATTTTTTCACGGATCTTTTGTTCGATCTCTTTTGCCAGTTCAGGATTATCGCGCATCAGTTGCTTCACGGTTTCTCTTCCCTGGCCCAGTTTATCGGTATTGTAGCTAAACCAGCTGCCGCTTTTCTGGATAATACCCAGTTCAACGCCCATATCGATGATCTCGCCGGTTTTGGAAATACCTTCTCCAAACACGATATCAAATTCGGCACTGCGGAAGGGCGGAGCCACTTTATTTTTAACCACTTTCACCCGTACACGGTTGCCCACGGCTTCATCGCCATCCTTGATCTGCGCCAGGCGGCGAATATCGAGACGAACGGAGGAATAGAATTTTAACGCGTTTCCACCCGTTGTGGTTTCCGGATTACCAAACATCACCCCGATCTTTTCACGAAGCTGGTTGATAAATATACAAACGGTATTGGTCTTGCTGATGGTTGCCGTGAGTTTACGCAGTGCCTGCGACATCAGCCGGGCCTGTAAACCCATTTTGCTGTCACCCATTTCTCCTTCCAGTTCTCCTTTAGGTACCAGCGCGGCGACCGAATCGATCACGACCACATCCAGCGCGCCGGACAGGATCAGGCGGTCGGCAATCTCGAGCCCCTGCTCGCCATAGTCGGGTTGAGAAATGAGGAGGTTATCCACATCTACGCCAAGTTTGCGGGCATAGGTATTATCAAAAGCGTGTTCAGCATCTATGATTGCGCACATGCCACCTTTTTTCTGTGCTTCAGCGATAACATGAATCGCAATGGTTGTTTTACCGGAAGACTCTGGTCCGTAGATTTCCACTACCCGGCCGCGGGGAAGTCCGCCGATACCCAGTGCCGTATCCAGACCGATGGAACCGGTGGAAACGACTTCAATAGCCTGCTCACCTTTTTCATTCATCATCATAACACTTCCCTTTCCAAAATCTTTATCGATCTTGTCCATGGTGAGCTTCAGGGCCTTGAGTTTTTCGCTGTTTGACATATGTAATATTTGTATCAAAATTATTGAATGACAAATGTAGATAAAATTATCTTATGCACACTAAAAAAATTAGCAGAAAAACACTAATTTCTTTGGGTTTTTTTATCTTGTGGGCTTGAGGGAGTGTGGGAATTGTTTGAGGATTTGACGGGTTGGTTGTGAGGGTAAGTGGGGTTTCCCGCAGATGCCGCTGATTTTAAGCAGATGTGCGCAGATTAACAGCCGTTCTTTTATTGGGGAATTGTTTGAGGGTTGATGGGTTGTTTTGAGGGTAAGAGGGGTTTCCCGCAGATGTCGCAGATTTTAAGCAGATGTGCGCAGATTAACAGCCGTTCTTTATTTGGGGAATTGTTTGAGGGTTTGAAGGTGGTTGTGGGGGTAAGAGAGGTTTCCCGCAGATGTGCGGAGATTAACAGCCGCATTCATCTGCGCTCATCTGCGGAATCTGCGGGAAACTAAACATGCACAATTAATATATTACATTAAATATTATGACTGATCACATCTTAATAAGCCTGTTAGCAGGAGCCATTATAGGCGCTGCACTTGTATGGGTATTCCGGAAAATAATGGTGGAAAAAGATCTGGTGCCGCTGAGCCGCCTGCGCGAGTTAGAAACTGAACTTACTGCTGCACGAACCAGCCTGGCGCTGGAACGTCAGCAACTCGATCAGCATGCCGGGGAAATACAGCGGCAGGATAACCTGTTGAAAAACTGGGAGCTCCGGTATGAAACCTTGTTTAAAAGCAATGAAAGCTTTGCAGCCCAGGCTGATGGGAGGTTACAACGGATGAGGGAATTGCAGGAAGAACTTCAGCAGGCGCAATTAAAACTATCCACACGGGATGAACTCGTATCAGACCTCAAAGAGGCGCTTGCTCAACGCGATGCCCGGCTGGATACACAGCGTGAACAACTGGAAGCGCAGAAGAAAAATCTTGAAGAAATGGGCCTCAGCCTGAAGAAGGATTTTGAACTGCTTGCCGGTTCCATACTGGAAGAAAAGACAAAAAAATTCACGGAAAGCAATTGTGATAACCTGAAAACGATTCTCGATCCCCTGAAAAAGGATCTTTCAGAATTCAAACAAAAGGTAGAGTCAGCATATAACAACGAAGCCCGGGAACGCTTTTCCCTGGGCGAAAAGATCAAAGACCTGATTGGCCTGAACCAACGGATCAGTGAAGAAGCGAATAACCTGACCAAAGCATTGAAGGGTGAAGTGAAAAAGCAGGGCGACTGGGGCGAAATGATCCTGGAATCGATACTGGAACATTCGGGGCTGGTGAAGGATCGGGAGTATTTCCTGCAGGAATTTATTCGGGATGCTGCGGGGAATATTATTAAGAATGAGGAAGGGCAGGGCTTAAAGCCCGATGTTATGGTGTATTACCCCGATAAGCGCTGCCTCGTGATGGATTCAAAAGTTTCGCTGGTGGCCTATGAACGTTTCGCCAGCGCAGAGGATAAGGCCGATCAGGAACGGGAGCTTAACGCGCATATTCTGTCGATCAAAACCCATATCGACGGGCTTAGCAAAAAGAATTATCAGCATTTTGTCGGCTCCCTCGACTGGGTGGTACTCTTTATTCCCATCGAGCCGGCCTACCTGGTAGCATTGAGAAAAGATCCTCAACTCTGGAATTATGCCTATAGCAAAAAAATTATCCTCGTTTGTCCGTCAAACTTACTGGCGGTATTGAAGATCACTGCCGATCTCTGGAAGCGCGAGCATCAGAGCCAGCACGCGGCAGAAATAGCCAAACGCGGAGGACAGTTGTATGATAAACTGGCCGGCTTCGTTCAAACGATGGATGTATTGGGAGATTCGCTGAAGAAGGCTTCATCAAATTACGATAAGGCGTATGCGCAATTGTCGACCGGACCGGGCAACCTGATTCGTCAGGCGGAAATGATGCGTGAACTGGGCATTAAAACATCGAAGCGTTTGCCCGAGTGTTCGGAGTAGTGGCATAATTTCCCGCAGATGAGCGCAGATCCTGAAGCAGATAACGTTAAACGGCTTGGCGAAGTACGGGTATCCCGTGTTTCGGCAGCTTGGCAATTGCAGCCAAATTAATGATTAAAAGTTGATAATTAGCACATAGCTAAATTTATAACGTCCTGCTGGATATGTGGCTTAATAGAATTACTGAAGATGAAACACTGGTTCTTTCAGCCCGTATTTTGCCAAACCGCATGTTGTACGTTCGCCCTTCTTTCGGGTGTGTCACCATAACGTCTATGTCAACCGAAGTAGGGTGTGTCCAAGAAGTTTGGGAACAAGGCAGGCTCTTTTGCAAGGTTAGCTATTGTGTCTGGGTTTTGTGCGCCTTGCAAATGTGCCTGGCTTGGTGTGTCGGATTGGCTGTGAAATGTGAGACATCAGGATTATCATGTATAGCTTTCCAAGAACTTTATGCTATCCTTTTTATCCTTGAAAAAGGCGTCTATTCTATCACCTGTATTGTACTTTATTATGATTTCGTACTTAGATAGAGGTAACTTCGGTTTATCCTCTGTATAATCTTTGAGGAAATTGATTGCTTCAATTACTGTATTCTTCACTGATTCTTGTCCATGCAAGGGAAGGATAATAATCCTTTCAATGAACCTCGAAACCGAATTGGTTAGTGAAGTGAAAAACTCTTTGGCTTCCTTTCGGTTCAGTTTCATTAATTCATTGGCAAGTTCAGCTTTATCATCTAAATTATTCCAATCGTCAATTTTCTTTCTAAAGTCAACTTCTTCAGTTTTTTCATCAAATGCAGCGTCTATGCCAAATTTCCTAAAGGCTTTGATAACTGTTTCATAAGGGAAATAGAGCACTGTAAATCCATTAGACTTCAACTGACTCAACGCTCCTGAAGTGAAAACACCTGCTAACACCACACCTACGAAAGGCGACGAACTTTGATACTTGCCTGCCAAAGGAAGAATTGCACTTTGGATTTCCTGTGCTTTGTTTCTTGAATGCTTGGTATATCTCCTCCATGCTGATTCTATAAAAGCAACGGGAACTCCTACTTTTTCGTCAGTTCCTCCTCTTTCAAGAACAAAGTCCAAATCGTGTTTGTTATTATTGCTATCTACCCATGATACTTTTTTGCCCGTTCTTCCTTTTCTTGCACCTTTTTTATCAAGGTAAAGTTTATGTTTTTTAGCAAACTTTTCAAGATGTGGCTCCAAAGCCAATTCCAAAAGGTCACCGATTATTTGCCCGAATTTGTGCGATAGTGATTCTGCCATATTTAACTGTTAATCCAAAGTCTTCCTTCATGCAAAGGAACTGTATGTTTTCTGTTTTTCCACTTTATGTTTCTGTCTCGCAATTTCTCAAACGAATAATCGCTAAATCCTGCTGAAACTGCCAATTCTCCAAGCCACTTGTCAACAGGAACATAAATCCCGTAAGGGGCAGAATCGCCAACCACAAAACACATTTTACAATCTTCACTTGTTACTTTTCGTAATGAGTGAAAAACATCAGCAAGGTCATTGAAATATGCGGCAATCATAAAATGATAGTTCTTTTTGCCGCCATGTTTTAATCTTTCTTCTTTTAGTGTTTCAAATACCTCTACAAGTTCGGATTTGATAACTGCCAATTTTGGGTTTGATAAAATGCTGTCGACTGTATCACCTAATTTGGAAACGTGTTGTGTGCAAGCTCTTACTAAATGTTTTCGAACGTTATCTTGAAGGTCTGCCCATCCGCTAATGTCTCCCCAAAACGTCATTTCAAGTCTTGTAGCGTCTGCATAGTCATAATTGTTCGCATAGGGTGGGGACGTAATTACTAAGTCTCCCCAACCGTCAGGAATTGATTGAATGTTTCTTGCATCTTCATTCAATATGATAGAATCAACAACATTCTTGAAGCGGTTTTGGGTTCGCTTCATGTCATTATACATGTCATTAACTTTCACTTCATAAGCTACAAATGGGTCAATAACCTTTGATTTTGTTTTGTTTGGCTGAATGTATTGCCATTGTGCTGTTCCAACTGGTGAGGTCGTACGAAGTATAGAAGTAATAATGAACCAATTAAAATTCTTTATTTCATCTTCTTGATTTTTCTCAAGCCACGTTTGCTTAAGTGCTTCCAATTTTTGAATTGTTTCAAGTGGATAGCAACTCATTATCAATTTTGGAAATTCGGTTTGAGTAATTTTCTTGCCTTTCGCTTGTGATAACAGTGAAAGCGCTTCTTGTTTGAATTTCTCTCGGGGAAAGTTCCAATTTAATTTTGCTTTTGCAATCCGATAAATGTAGGGGTGTGCCTCTACTCCATAAGATTCTACACCTGCAAATTCGCTCTCAAGTAAGACTGTGCCCGAACCTGCAAATGGGTCAATAACACGATTGCGACCTTTTTTTTGTTCTTCTCGAATTAGGTCGTTTACCCAAGCTGCTGAAAACCCTGCTGTGTATCTATACCATTTGTGAATTGGCATTTTCATGTTATCAGCAAAGGTTGCAGTATAGTCTTGTCCAACGGTTACTTCGTCTGGAAACAAATCTAATTCTATTGCTTGTGCTTGGTATGTCATCTTAATACTGTTTATTCTTCTTAAGGTATTCAACTTTTTCCTCCGCAACTTTTAATGTATCAAGGTCGGCTTCTTCTTCAATTATCTTGTAGGCGAACTGGTCACTTAGCATTTCCTTTATTAGTTGCTTTTCGTTCACTTTGAAGTATGCCGCAACTTGTTTTATCTGCTCCTTCGTTGGTTGTCTCTCGTTTCGCTCAATCTTGCCAAGTAATGAAGTGTCAATACCAATGTTACTGGCAACCTCTCTCAAAGAAAGATTTGCGTTCTCTCGTAAGGCTCTCAATTGTTCGCCTATTGTTGCGATCCTCCTTTTAGCTATTGCCATTTAGGACATATTTTGTCCAAAGCTAATAAAAGTAAGTTTCATGGACGTATTTTGTCCGCGAAAAGTTATTAACACACGGTGGGTTGCTGAAGTTATAGTTAATGTCTCAATCGTCAAGTTGACATTAATTCCTTCTGCTGGGGTGGGTGGGCTGTGTGTTGGCATTTTTAGCTCTTTGCAAGGTCGGTTTTTGAGTGTTGGTTTGTGTGCCTTGCAATGTGCTAAAAATAGCGTGGGGCAGCGTCGGCAAAGTTTCAGGGTGTGTCAAATGTGAACGCTGTGTCCAATAGGGTGACGTACAACGCAGGTGTATACGCTATATCGGCGTAAATCCGCTATTGATTCTCTAAATCTGCGGGAAATGTTATTTCATAAAACCCCCGCCAGCCACTGACTACCCGCTCCGAAGATCAGCCCGGTATAAATATCTCCGGGCTTATGGTCGGAAACGATGAGTCGCGAAGTACAGACCAATCCGGCAATCAGCACAGCGATCGCTATGAACAGTCCGCTGTCACTGTCGCTATGCATGGCCACCCGGGTAATAAACCAGGCCATGCCCCCTACTCCCAGGGCATGCAAACTGATCTTATAATATATATTGGCGATCCAGCCGATGATGACGGCAATAAAGGTACCCAGTAAGAAATCAACAAAAAGTTCGGGGGCATTAAGGTTGCGGAACACATTCCAGCACCAGAATGCAAAGAACATCACCGCCGCAAAAGGAATGATGCGTTCTTTCTGTGTGCGTAAAAAGATGTTATCGGCAAACTTCAGTCGCCACAATAAAAACACCGTCATGGCGGGAAGCAGGGTAAGGTTGACGAAAACGGAGGCCAGCACCCTGATTTTTTCTTTGCTGTCGAGCCCGGTAAATAACATGGGATGAACGTACAGCAGGTAAGCCGTAACCAGCAATGGGATGAATAAAGGATGAAAAACAACGGAGATAAACTTACCGGAAAAACTCAGCAGCGGATGATGCGTTTCGGGTGCTGTAAAGGTTCCGGATCCGTTTGTAGAATGCCGCATAGACTATAATTCTTTTCTCAGCCTGGCTACAGGAATATTGAGTTGTTCACGATATTTTGCCACGGTGCGGCGCGCAATATTATAGCCTTTTTCCTGTAAGAGCTCGGTTAATTTTTCGTCGCTCAGCGGTTTACGTTTGCTTTCGCCTTCGATGAGGTCGCTCAGGATCTTTTTCACCTCACGGGTGCTGACTTCTTCACCGCTATCGGTACTGAGCGATTCGCTGAAAAAGAATTTCAGGCGATAGGTGCCAAATTCAGTTTGCACGAATTTGCTGTTGGCTACCCGGCTAACCGTAGAGATATCGAGGAAGGTGCGTTCAGCAATATCTTTCAGGATCATGGGCTTCAGGGTGGTTTCATCGCCGGTGAGGAAGAAATCATGCTGGTATTCCATGATCGTTTCCATCACGCTCGTCAGCGTATGCTGGCGCTGCTTGATGGCATCGATAAACCATTTTGCCGAATCGATCTTTTGCTTGATGAACAAAACGGCCTCTTTCTGACGCTTGTCTTTTTTGCTGCCTTTATCGTAATCCCGAAGCATTTCGCGGTAACCCTCGCTGATCCGCAGGTCGGGGGCATTTTTTGAATTCAGGGTGAGTTCAAGCGTGCCGGCATTGTTGAAGATGAAAAAATCCGGAACCACATAACTTTCCGCTTTATTCAGGTCGCTGTGGTTGCCGCCTGGCTTAGGATTGAGCCGGATGATCTGGTTGATGACTTCCTTTAGCTGTTCATCGGAAATACTCAGTCCACGCTGAATTTTATCGTAATGCTTCTTGGTAAACTCATCGAAATATTTCGAGATCACCTCAATAGCCAGTTCAACTTCCTTATTGGCCATCCGGTTGCGTTCGAGCTGAATGAGCAGACATTCCTGGAGAGCACGTGCTCCAACACCGGGAGGATCGAAGAGTTGGATCAGCGAAATGATCGACTCTACTTCCGCTTCGTTGGTTTCGATATTCTGCCGGAAAGCCAGGTCATCGACTATTGCAATGGTTTCGCGGCGCAGGTAACCGTCATCATCAATCGATCCGACGATCTGTTCAGCAATTTTGCGCTGCTTGTCATCGATCTTCAGCATGCCCAGTTGTTCCTGCAAATGCTCGTGGAAAGAGGTTTCTACCCGATAGGGAACTACCTTATTGTCGTCCGCTTCAGGATAATTCTCATCCCGCATTTTGTAGTCGGCGATGTCATCATCGGTTCCTACATATTCACTGATATCCAGACTGTCATATTCATCTTCCCCACTATCGGAATCATATTCTTCTTCAGTCTGACTTGAAAATTCGTCGAGTTCATCCGTTGACCCGTCATAATCTTCTTCAGCCTGCTCCAGCGCAGGATTTTCTTCGAGTTCTTCTTTAATCCGTTCTTCAAGATTAGCTGTAGGCACCTGCAGCAATTTCATTAACTGAATCTGCTGGGGAGATAGTTTTTGTAATAAGCGCTGCTGTAAACTTTGACTCAGTGCCATATATCTTGGTCCGGGTTTAACGGCCAGCTACCAGATATAATTTATCTGGGGGAGCCGGCTCCACAAAAATCAGGCCGTAAATTTACAATAAAAACGACTGAACCGGGGAAATTATTTTACAGGGCGGGAGTCTCCCATCGCCACCACAATTCTAACAGGCTGGGATTCATCAGTATATTAGGTCCGTCCTGAGGTATGTTAATGTTAGGACTGATCCTTTTTTAATACTGTTTCTATTGCAGATGCCAGTTGCTCAGCCCTGGTTTTTACCTGTTCTTCCGTCCAGCTGAGGCTTATCGCGGTGGAGATACAGCGACTCATAACCTGGTCGCTCGCACTGAAATCTTTACCCGCATGATGAATGACTTTTTCCTTCAGTTCGGGATGCAGGGCATTAAGCGTTTGTGCAGTTTTCAGGTGATCCCATTTGCGGATATAGTGCCAGTTGTTATTATACCAGTAGAAATTTCCGGCCAGGATTTGCTGGTCTTTCAGTCGGTTAACAACCGCTTCCGTGGTCTGTTGATCGGGTAAAAACCAGCTCAGGAATGTATGGCTGTCGCCTTCAGGATCGGGAATTTGGCGGAAGCTGATCTCCGGAATGCGGGCCAATCTTTCTTTTATAATCCCATGGTTCTTTTTCTGGATAGCCAGGAAATCATCGAGTCGTTTTACCTGAGCCAGTCCAACAGCGGCATGCAACTCAGAAATGCGGTAATTATAACCAATAAAGGGATGGAGATCTGCACCGCGGTCAACACCCAGGTGGTCGTGCCCGTGATCGCTGTATCCATCGCTTTTTGTATAGATATCGGGGTTGTTGGTCAGTACTGCTCCGCCTTCAGCGCAGGTAATGGTTTTTACAAAATCGAAGGAAAAGGTTCCTGCATCTCCGATGGTTCCCAGGTGCCGGCCTTTATAGGTTCCACCAATACTCTGGCAGGCATCTTCCAGCAAATACAGGTTATGTTCGCGGCAGATGGCTTGCAGCGCATCCAGGTCTGCCATACTTCCGCACATATGTACAGGCATAATGCATTTGGTTTGGGGTGTGATGGCTTTTCGTACGGCATCCGGACTTAAGGTCAGGGTGTCATCGATATCGACCAGAACAGGAACCGCACCCACACTCAGCACCGCTTCAAAACTGGCAACAAAGGTAAATGCGGGCATGATCACTTCATCACCATAACCAATTCCCAGGGCACTCAGCGCGGTAGACAGCGCTGCTGTTCCACTCGATACCAATTGCACATGTGCCACACCGAAGCGGTCGGCAATGGCCTGTTCCAGTTCCTTTGCTTTCCAGATACCTTTACGCGGGCCATCGAAACCATAGCGCATCAGTATTCCGGTATCCAGCACGTCCTGTACCTGCTTTCTTTCGGCATCGGAGAAGAATTCATATCCTGGCATAATGATGATTTTTGAGGAGCAAAGATAATCGAACCATACGGTTCATCGGAGGGTTGTTCGCTAAACCAGTTACAACATTGCATACGCGCAGCAGCAGCGGGATTTGTATCGATAACCGTTAATAAGCTCTTGACAACTCAACCTGATTCTGCAGCGCTTCACCCTTTTGATAGCGTTCAAAATTGCGCAGGAACTGCTCAAGCTTTCCGGCATTTTCGGTGGCAAAGCCTCCGCCGGTATGCTGGGTGAGGATCACATTAGGCATCGACCAGAGCGGACTATCGTCGGGCAATGGTTCTTTTTCAGTGACATCGAGAATGGCGCCGGCAATTTTTCCCGACTGTAAAGCAACTGTAAGCGCGTGTTCGTCAGTAGTAATTCCCCTTCCGATACTGGCATACACCACACCGTTTTTCATTTTGGAAATCAGCGCTGAAGAAACTTTCCCGATAGCCGATCCGGGCAGGGTATTTATTACGAGGTCGAATTCGCCAATTTTCCTGAACAGCAGCTCATCGCCATGTATCGCCGCTTCGGGATTGGTTTGAGCGGCCATGGTAATAGTACATCCGAAGGGTTGAAGCAGGTTTTTAATTTCCCGCCCAATAGATCCTGCTCCAAGTAGTAGAACATTTTTTCCCGACAGGCGGTCGGAATGCTGCCGTACAGATCCCGAGATCCATTGTTTTTTCATTTGCGCCTGCATCAAATGATGCAATCCGCGGTAATAGGAAAGAATGCCGCCCAGTATGGTTTCGGCACAGGGTCTTGAAAAGTAGTCGCCCATATTGGCAACAACCGCGTTGAGTTTCAGCCTGCAATAGATCGCGAAGCCCGCCGAATCAAGCTGCCAGAATTTCAGGTTATGGGCATTTTCCAGCCAGGAGACAGGCGGATTTCCGAAAAGGATTTCCATTTCCGACAGAAAATTCGCATCCGGCATTTTTCCTTCCTCTGCAAAATGTACAGTAGCCGAATCAGCAACCGCATCGAGGAGTTGTTGCTGTTGGTCAGCGGAAAGTGGACTGTAAACAAAAATGGATTTCATATTCTGTGCTATGGATTTTAATCCGGTTAAAGCCGGAAAATTTGAGTACCCCGAGCCGATCAGGCAACGTTTAATTGCCCGGGCTGGTCATACCCTGAAAATGTACATTCTACCATGAAGTTAAAAACAACGGGCCAGCTGTGGTCGTTAATATCCGGTTTTGTGCTGCTGACTGTTTTCTCCGGTTGTCTTAAGCAAACATACCCCGATAATCAGGATAAAGTATTGCGTATTGATTTTTCAGCGCAAACCATTTCGGCGGAGTCTAT
>JAEYRC010000161.1 GCA_023409675.1 Bacteroidota bacterium | reverse complement strand
TTAACCCGATTGAAATGCCATTATACATTTCAAGGGCTGTTAAGTTAGGATTTTTTTCAGCTGCTGAGTGGGCGGCTTCAATATCAGTAAAAAAATTCTTTTCCTGCAGCTTACGGGATTTGAAAGTCCGAATACTACGATTACCTGTAGCAGTTGGAAAAGGAATCTGTTTGATCAATAAGAAATTGACAGAAAGTTTAATTAACCCCTCCTTCCGCACTGATCAGCCCCGGCTCATCTCTTTCCAGTTTATCTTTGATATATAACTCCTGAACCAGCACCATGCAGGCAGCCAGCACCGGTGTTGCCAGGAAAAGTCCGGCTATACCGGCGAAAATGCCCATCAATACCTGCCATAACAACATGAGCGCAGGTGGTATCGAGACCATCTTTTTCTCGATCAGTGGAGTTATAAGATAGCTCTCTACGATCTGAATGCCAAAATACAACATCAGTACATACAGCGCCATATTGTTGCCTTGCATTAGTCCGATTAAAACCGCAGGAGCCAGCGCGATATAAGGTCCTATATTTGGAATAAAAGCAAACAGAAACGCAATCAACGCGAGGGCCCATGCCATCGGCATACCCATCAGTGTTAATCCGACCCCGGTGGCGATTCCCACGATAGCCATACTGATGAATTTAGCCATCAGCCATGAACTCAGTGTCAGGTAACATTTAATCAGCACTTCCCGCATACGTGCACGCTGCCCTACCGGAAATAACCGAACAAATCCTTCACGGTATAATGCCGGATCAGCAGCCAGAAATATTCCGGTAACCAATACAATGGCAATGTTGGCAATTACGCCAAGCGTTGCAGAAAAGACCGAAGTGATTTTTGATACTGCTGAGGAAGAATCACCCACCATTTTGGCCGGATCGTCGGGAATTTCATCCAGCAGACTCTGACCCCAGCTCGTTTGTTCTAACCGTTGCTTCAGGGAAGATAGCGCCTCCGGAATCGCCTTTTTCATTTCAGCAATCTGGTCTGACAAGGAAGGACCAATCAATAAGACCACCAATACTATTATTCCCACCATCAGCAGCAACACCAGCACCAGCGCCAGTCCATATTTCATCCCGGTCTTGTTCTGCAATCCGTTGGCGCCATAACTGATCAATACAGCAAACAACAGGCTGGCAAACACCAGCAGAAAAAAGTCGAAAGCATATATCAACAGCACAAAAGCGGCTGCCAGCAACAGTATATAAAAAACTTTTCCTGTAAAACTTCGGATAATCGACATAAGGTTTCAGGTTTGGATGAGCATAACCTTTTACTAATCATCAAAAATCAAACCCTGCCGGAATTTGACGTATGAAAGGCTTTTATATAAGGGAGTTATTTTTTCTGCCTGAAAATAGGATGTATCTTTAAGCATATAAAAATGCCATATGAATACAGGAGATAAGCATGCGCCTGCACACCGGCCTCCGCCAGATGAACCGATCACCCCACCTGAAACCGAACCACTTGAAGAAGAAGATCTGGATCAGTTGCCACCCGATCCGACTGAAGAAGAATTGCGGCCACCCGAGCCGCCTGAACCGGGTGAAGGTCCGTGATTATTATTGACGAGAAATACATTTCCCTTCGAGAATACATTTCCCGCAGATTCCGCTGATTTTTAGCAGATGAGCGCAGATGAACAGCCAAATATCTGCGAAAATCAGCTCCAATCTGCGACATCTGCGGGAAATGTATTCCTTAATTGTAGGAAACGCATGTATTTGAATTAATCGAAGTCGAAAAAATCACCCAAAAAGCCTTTTTTCTTTCTGTATTTCTGATGATGCGGATGCTGATAAGGCTGCTGGTACTGGTCACGTGAAGGCTCCGGTGGTCGTTGCTGACTGCCCAGGGAACGCAGTTCATTTTCAGCGGATTTTTCGATTATTTATCCAGCTCTCCCTTATCCAGCCAAACACCCCGGCATTTTGGACAATAATCTATTTCTACACCCTGGCGTTCGCTCATGACCAGGATTGCTTCACAATTCGGACATTTCATAATTTTTAAGTTTTTTTATTTGTAACTAATCGTTCATACCTGATATCCGGAAGATCGCTCATCATGTTATTGAAGGGATTTCATCCCTATTTTACATTAAACGGTGAATAGCGCATAAGGATTTTCGTGAGCTCAGGCTTTAAGATCTGAACCATCCGCTCAAAACCCAGGTCATTCGGATGCAATCCATCGGTGGTGCCTTCATGATCATGACCGAGTAAATCTTCTCCTGCAATAAAGTAAATATCCTGTACCCCTTCCGCGATCAGTTTGTTAAATTCTTCCCGTATTTGCTCATTCTGCCGGCGTACCCGTTCACCCACTACGCGGTCGAAAAAACCCGTTTGCCGCAAAACAGTACCGACTACAATAACCGGCTTGCCCGGATGCGCCGCCCTGATAGTATTAACCAGGTAAGCCGTTCTAGCTTCAATGTCTTCTGGTGATGTATTGGGAACACAGTCCAGCACAAAAGCATCAGCCTCCGCGCCCGCAAGCATATCCGCTACCGCTTTTTCCATTTTTGCGCTGCCACTCATTCCCATATTCAGAAAATGCCAACCCGTTTCCCGTGAAAGTTTTGACGGATAGGCCAATCCGGGGCGTGCAGCGGAAGCACCGTGTACAATACTCGACCCATATACAATAACCCGGTGTTTAAAAGGATCCTCCGACGGCTGAATGGCTGCCTCAGGTGAAACCCCGATTTCAAGATGTTTGAGCTCATCGTATAACGGCATGTAAAGCAGGCATTCTTTGACCGATGAATCCATATTACGGATAAGCGTAGCCGAAGAACACAGGGAATCAGGTCGGCCAACCGCGGCTGCCTGCCATTTACCATTTCGTTTGATATAAAGATCAAGCCCCTTATTGACTATCGGGGTCATATTGGTATACTGGCGGGTCGGCGTAACACACCATTTCGCTGCGATATATGAACTGTTTGTGGTAAAACGTATCGCCAGACCGGCAGAATGGGTCAACAGGCGTTTTACCGCAGGTGGAAGGGTACTATACGCGGCGGTGTCTACCCGGTGGTATCCCCGCTCATCCGGAAAAATTTTTCCGATCAGGGTGAGGTCACGGGCATTAGTGTACCGGGTGGAAGCCGGTTGTGCATAGACCGGAAGATTCATTACAAAACAACATATGACGCACCATAAAATTGATAAACCAGTTTTTCTTATCAGCATATTCAAGGGCTCAGGGAAATTTAAAAATCTATAATTGCATCTTCGTCCTCTTTATTCCTGATCTATTACGGGAAATTTCCGCTTTATGGCGGATTAAAACGGATAATGCTACCGTATCAAATATAAATCAGAATCAATAAACGGCCGGATTTTTACCGCTAAACCTGTAAATACATTATGCAATAGTTTTATAAAAACTCAGCAGAAGTGATTGAATGTTGCGTGTAAAAACAAACACCGCTTATGAGCTTTATAAATTTATTGATCAGCAAAAATTCAAAATTGATAAATTATTTCTGCTGATGCCGCAGAAAATGACCACCCACCTGCAGTGTTTTTTCGAAGGTCGACTTCAACCACTGCCATTGGTCCTTGTTTTGCCTGGCCACTGTTGTCAGGATGTTGATCAGCAGTTCGGCACTGCTCACCCCGCTCCCGATCAGTTTTTCGGGATGGGTAATCACAGTACCAAGTGATCTTTCCACTCCGCATATCCCCTGCCCCAGTGATTTTAAAATAAAGGAATGATTGAGGGCTTTATAGGAAGGATAAGTGCCTTCAAAAATACCGGCAACAGTATCGGCATAAACCTTATCGGTTTTCGCCCGGGCGATCATCAGTTCAAGAATGCTAAACCAAAGTTTACCCAGGGCTTTATTGCGCGGAAATTGTACCAACAGGTTTGACAAGGCAAAGTCGTATCCGAGTTCCGCTTCGATTTTACGGGTATAGGCCTGCAGAGTAGCAGCGGAAAAATCATTTTTAAGCAGCGATTGAACGATAACTTCTGATGCCCAGCGGGCACTCAATAATGCATATTGAATCCCATCACCACTGAGCGGATTGATGAGCCCCGCAGCGTCTCCGACAAGGAGTATTCGATTATCAGCAATGCGTTTATTCCGGTTATAGAAATTTATCGGCCATCCTGAAATCTTTCCATCCATTTTACCCTTACCAATCCGAAGCTGAAGCATCGGGTCATTACGGATCTGATGCAGCAACATATTCTGTATATGCTTATCGGTTGCAGGATAGGTTTTTGCAACCATAGCCATCCCGATGTTCGCACGTTCTGCACCAAGCGGGAACATCCAGAAAATACCGGGAAAGCAGGCCTCATTGAAAAAAATATCCACCCGGTCTGCAGGTCCTTCCACTCCATCAAAATAAGAACGCAGTCCAAGAAGGCGGAATTCTTCAGCAGGCTTGGCACCGTTCAATTGCCGCGCAACACGGGAATTGGTGCCATCTGCACCAACGAGTATTTTCGATTTCAATGTCCTTAGCCGGCCGGCATGTTTTACGGTTACATGTATACCGGTATCGGATATACGAAAATCAGCCACTCTGGCCCGCTGGATATAGTCGACTCCGGCAGACTGCGCGGCGGATGCGATCCAATGATCGAGTTGCAGGCGTGGAATGATGCGGGCATGGTGTGGCAGATGATCAGGTTTTGACAAATCAATGATCACCTGATCATTTTTCAGAAATAACCCTACCCGCCTGATTTCGTTGGCTTGTTTAAATGCATCGGTGCCGGTTATACCCAGATGCTCTAATTCAGCCAGTGCCACCGGACTTACGCCATCACCACAAACTTTATCGCGGGGAAAACATTCCGCCTCAGCAACGATCACCTTTACGCCCTGCCGGACAAGATGTAAAGCCAGTCCGCTGCCTGCCGGCCCAGCTCCGGCGATCAGCACATCGCAATCGTATGAAGAGGACTGCCTGACCGTAAGCATAACTAGTAATCGCGGTTTATCATATATAAAATAATACTTTCGATAAATGCCTTGTGTTCTGAATCTGGCAGCCGGGAAAACGTGGTGTAAAATTCTTTAAGTGCGGCACCGGCCATATACTTTGAAATTTCTTTGGCATGATCGATACTGCCGTAATGCTGCATCCGTTTCAAAAACAGGGGAACGAGTTCGGGGTTTCGTTGCCGGATGGGTTGCCCCAGAAAGTCTATCAGTTCTTTACGCTCTGTTTCCGTGCAATGCTGCATCAGGTGGATGAGCATAAGCGTTCTCTTCCCTTCAAGAATATCTCCACCTATCTCTTTCCCATATTTATTTTCTTCAGCCACGAGGTTTAAAATATCATCCTGTACCTGAAATGCCACTCCCATAAAGTAGCCCAGCCTGTTAAGGGTGTCGGGATTGATTTTACCATGTGTAGCAATCAGCGCGCCAATACGGATCGGATGCATACAGGTATACCAGCAGGTTTTCTTCAGGATCATCCTGAAGTAATCATTATCCGTCAGGGTTTGAAGATTATCTTTCCGCCATCCCAGCTCCATGGCCTGTCCTTCAGCTGATTCCAAAACCATATGGTGTATTTCCCTGAAAATGGCGAGTGTGAGTTTCGGTCCCAGCAAGCCCTTATTTTCCAGCAGTGGGCTTATCGCCAGAGCGTTCATGGCGTCTCCAACATTTATAGCGATGGACCGGCTGCTGTATTCGTGCATTGCCGGCTTATTGCGCCGCATAAAACTTTCATCTTCCACATCATCATGAATCAAAAAAGCATTGTGTAATAATTCCAGTGTAATGGCGCTATTGAGCAGAAGGTCAACCGTTCCGCCAAACGCCTTACCAGTAGCAATACACAGGCAGGGCCGGAAGTGTTTACCTCCCCGTTCGGGATAATCCAATACCAGGTCGTACAGGTATTTGCGGGGTTCTTTATCCGGGACATACCGGCGTATACCCTCCAGGGTTAATGCTCCATAACGATCCAGCATCGATTGCATCTGTAGCGCAGGCATAGAGTACTCATTTAATATCCAGGGTCAGCATAATTTTGGTTTCAGGCATTTCTTTGATCAGCATCAGGGCATGGTAAAGGCCAGGCGGGCAATTGTCGGGTATGTCAAGATCAACTGTCACAGGGCAGACCTTTCCCGGTAGTATTTTGATCATCGTAGGATGTATATGAATCTTATCCGGAAATATGGTATAGCCAGAAATCCCTGAAAACCCGGTAGTGAAGAGATGTAATACAGTTTCCTTTTGATGTTCATCATCCTGCAACTCAAAAGAGAAGCGGGCATGCTGACCGGGAGAACAGGCTTCTTCGAGCCGGATGTGTTGAATGCGGTCGTGAAATTCGGGTGAAGTAGGAGATGTTGGGGTGCTCGTTTCTTTTCCGCCATTGACTTTTTCGGTAAGCAGCCCGATTTGTTTGGAGAGTGCGGCAAAACCATCAATAAAGATGTCAAGGGCTTCATGCATATCATGCCGGATCCGGTTGATCAGGTCCTGATCATTTCCCCGCACTTCTTCAACATTAATAACTTTTTTTTCAATTTTTTTTGCTGCCAGAATTCCTGCGGCAATTTCCTCTTCCAAAACGCCTATGGCGGCATTTACCACTTTCTGTGCATTATTGAGCAGCCCGGAAGTATTTAAGGGATCGGCCTTTTGCTCTTCAGAATGTTTTTGCTGATGCTCATTTTTTGTGCTGCCTTTCTTTCTTACCGCCATCGGAATTAGGTTGCTTTATTGTTTCGGTTACCGTTATGCGGATCAAAAAATGCGCGGGTTCAAATCCTTTTACCTGAACTTTGCTGGTGTACAAACCCGTACTAACGCTTTCCGGTACACGAAGGTTGATATAAACCGTACTGGATTCACCCGGCGGCAATGAAAATGCCTGTGGTTTAAATTGAAGGGCGAATTCGATTGGAAGCCCGTTGTGCTCAGCTTGAAAATCTGAATGCACCAATTCACAATAGACTGTATCCGCCTTGGTATTATCCAGTATAAACTGCATATCCACCGTTTGTCCGGCCATGGCTTCAGCTTCAAGTACAAACCCGGGCGCGCCGGGCTGCTCGGCCGGTTGTTGACTGACAGCCTCCGGGTGATTGACCTCCCGCAAAAATCCTACACTCAGGTCGACCAGGTTATTATAATGTTTAAGATTGAGTTTCACCAGCTCACCCAAAACATTGGTTAGCGCGTCATTTCGCAATCGGTTAACGGTGGCGGCGCCCTTTTCCGGAGAACTGATATTCCGCAAAAATGCCGATCCTTCCTGAAGAAAGATCTTGTTGGCTTCAACCGTTTTCTTCAGTGTTTCTTCAAAGAGACTTGCCAGTGGATCTTTGGATGTACTCATTGTTTTCTGTTATGGGAAGATGAAGGTTCGCAGTAAAAATGCGCCTGCCAGGGTTTCCAGCGCTGACGGTAGCGTTGTTCCTCAAATGGCTGCACATCGGTGACCAGGTGTTCGTCATCAATCTTCACGCTTATACAGATGTTCTGATTGTATTCCTTCTCCCGTAACACTACTTCGGTAGAATAGGTTGCTCCATTTTCAGCTTTTTGCAGATCAAGTTCAAGCAACAGCAATTCAGTCCTGCCGGGGTCAAGTGTGAGCGTATGTTTATTCAGTCCATATTGTATAGGCGCGTCATGGCCGTGTTGATCCTTCATTTCGCGTACGCCGGCCTGATAGGTTTTGGATTGAGCCGAGGCGTTGGAAACCCGCATAGCGATTCGGATACGCTCCCCAGGAGCCGCATGCCGCTGTATAGATGCTATACATTGTGGAGGACAAGTTGTTTCGGGCGGGCAGCAGTGCTGATTTTTTTTAAGCTGAGGGCTTAAAACAGAAAGGTTAGCCATCATGGTATCCATCATAGGTTGCACAAGCTGCATTGAGGTACTGGTGAACTGGTTGATGACGGAGCCGAGCAGGTTTTGCAGCCCTGAACCAGACGAGGATGAAGTTTGCATATGCAACAGGTTTAATGATCAAATCAGGCTTTTACCACATAGTGGATGTCTTTATCCCAAAAACGGATATTACCGCTATAATCTTTCGAACCATCACTCTTCGCTGGCATAGTGATGCGAAGGTTGATTACCGATTTTTCACCTGGCTTCAGTTCCATTCCTTTTTCTTCAATACTGGCTGAAGCCCATTCGGTGAGATGATGCTGCATATTCCGGGTCACTTCATCAAGCATTTTTTCAACCCCTTCCGAGCCACTTTTTCGCATACCCATACCAAATGCGCGACAGAAAAAATCCATATCCAATGCCGCGATATGTTTAACCTCAGGAATATTAAAAGGAATGTTTCCGGTATTGATAACGGTAAATGTAGCGGTATGAACAGTTCCGGGCGCTGATCCTGTAAAATAGAATTCGCGCGGATAAAGGTCTATGGCTATATTCTGCTGAACGATCAGTTGTACCATCCTTTTTTTCCCCCCGACAATCAGTTCATGTTCATAGGTGCCCGGTGGGGTGTCGAACCTGAGCTGGTGGGAGATTTCAGTCAATTGCGACTCTCCCGGCTGGAGGCGGCAGGATACACGAAGAGAAGAAGAAACCGGCTTACTTCTGTCTTTGGTTTTAAGCAGAAGAGGCAGTGAACGTACAGCCAGTGGTTCAGCCAGTGCGTTATGGATGAGCATATGCCCACGAAGATCATCCGGCGGGCCATTCAGAATAATCGTATCCCCTTCGAATGACAGTTTTTCGTGATAAGCTCCGGCAGTGACTTTAAGCATGGCAAAAGCGTTTAAGGATTAACGTTGCTGCGGAAAGGGGCGGGTATCGGGTTTGCAGTCATCTGTTCACAGTGTTCGGCAGCGGTAGGAATATAGGGTTCGGTTATTACCTGAGCTTCACCTCCCATGCAGATGCTGAACAATTCAACACCCATCACTTTAAAACAGATGTTTGAATAATTGGGGATATGCATGCGCACCTTCATCATGTCTTTTATATCCTGCAGCGTAAAGCGGGGCAGATTCATCAGTTCAATTTTACTATCGGTGGCTACCGGATCTTTAGCATCACCCATAAGTTTCAGTACATTATTGGTGTTTAGGTTTCCACTCACATTGGTGGCAAGGCTGCCCGAATGTTCGGCTTCAAAAGAACCCGACAACCGGCTTTCCAGACGGCCATCAATATTGGTATCCAGGTCAAATACAGTTTCGGGACGCAATTTATGCGTGTACGTGGTGGGAATGCTGGGAACACTCATAGCAGTAAGTTTAACGAGGGATACTGTAATTTAAGGTATTTAAAGGGCTTTTCCAATTATTTTTCTGCAGGGGCACTGGCGGGAATGGATACGTTCAGCCGGCCAAATACTTCTATATGACCTGCTACCAAAACCTTATTAAACAAAAATTGATATGAAACTTTCTATACTGATCTACTGGCTGCCGATGGTGCTTATCGCTTTCTGCAATGCTGCACTAAGACAGGGATTTTTGCTTCGGTATGTAGATGACCACCGTGCCCATCAATGGTCGACCGTAACCTTAATGCTTTTCAGTTTTCTTTATACACTGGCCGTTTTTCACCGAATGGGCATTACTACTGCGGGTCAGGCATGGGTAACCGGCGTTATCTGGGTGATCCTGACCATCCTGTTTGAATTCGGATTAGGCCTGCTTACGGGAAAAACCATGAATGAATTAACGGAACAGTATCATATCGAACGTGGACATTTATGGGTCTTGTTCCTCATCTGGCTGTTATTGCTGCCGTGGCTGGTAATAAATATCAAGCGAGCGGTATAGCGTAAGACACCCGCTCATATAGTCCGCTTTGAATTCTGTAAAAAGGGCTGAGCAGCCCTTAAAACTGCTGCTTATAGTGTTGAAAAAAAGATTCCATTCGTTCAACGACGGGTTTGCTCAGCGGAACAAGCGGCATACGAAGATGATTCTCAATGAGGTTCAGGTGGTGAAGAAATGCTTTGATTCCTGCAGGATTGTTTTCCGCAAACAGAATATCATAGGCTTCCAGCAGCGCGAAATTCAGTTGCCTGGCTTTTTGCATGTCTCCTGAAAGCGCGGCACGCACCAGTTGAGAAAATTCAGCGGGCATGGCATTGGCGATTACACTGATCACACCATCGAAGCCACTGGCAATCTGGGCTAAGGTTAACGCGTCGTCGCCACTCAGTACCAGGAAGTCGTCAGGTGTATCGCGTACGATCTGCATACCCTGAACCATATCGCCGGCGGCTTCTTTGATGCCAATGATATTGTCGTGCCGGGCGAGCGTAACCGTAGTTGCCGCCGTCATATTTCTTCCTGTTCGACCGGGAATATTATAGAGGATGATGGGTTTGGGAGCGGCATCCGCAAGGGCGTGATAATGCGCTATTATCCCTTCCTGGGATGGTTTTGAATAATATGGACTGGCACTTAGAATGGCTGTAGCGTGGTCAAGAGGATAGGTCTTAAGGGCATGCAGCAATTCCTGCGTATTATTACCGCCGATACCCACAACTACCGGTACCCTGCCGGCTACATGCGCATAGGTGAACTGAAGAATGGCTTTTTGCTCATCAGGATTCAACACCGGCGTTTCACCAGTGGTTCCCAGGGAAACCAGGTATTCGACCCCACCCTTCAGCACATGATCGATCACGTTACCCAGGGCGGGTAGATCGGGAGAGCCGGATGCGGTAAAAGGAGTGACCAGCGCCACACCAGTTCCACGAAGTATGGAATAATCAGTCATTTTTAAACATTAGATGCGAAGAAATTGGATTGACCGGCCAAAGAAGCATTAGGAATTCGCTGCATTTTCCGGCTTAAGCTCATCCCAGAAGCCCATCTTACCATATTTTTCAATGCGGTAGTTGATGCG
>JAEYRC010000263.1 GCA_023409675.1 Bacteroidota bacterium | reverse complement strand
AGTGCTTTTTCCGTAGAAGTGTGCCGAATGACCGGAACCCTGAACTGCCGGCTAACCAGCCTGAGAAATTCATCAACAGGCATGGGCTGATCAAATTCTCCGATGGCGCCGCTGCCGACCTCGGGATGCCGGTTTGAAAGCGCTACAATATCATAAGCGACTTCTTCATAGGGGTGTACCTTTTTTAAAGTATCTGTCAGCACTCCCGACAGGTGTGTTGGAAAGATCATTTCAAGCCGGGCTTCTTTTTCGCTGTGCCGGCTACCGACAGCACCGACATAGGGATCAGCTCCGGAACCGGCTTTGAACGTTCCTTCACCCGACACCGAAAAACCGCATTCCGAATAATTGCCGATCACACCTGCACCGGCGGCAAAAAGGGCCGCGCGTACGGTTTCCAGCTGTGCTTCCGGCACAAACGTATATAACTTTGAGAGCGTACCGGCGGCAGGTGACAAGATCTTCACCCGGGATAATCCGAGTTTAGCTGCCATTTTTCCGGATACACCCTGTAGCACATTATCGAGATTGGTATGGATCGCATAGATCGCAATATCTTCTTTTATGGCACGGATAAGTGTTCTGCCCACATAGTTATCAGTCTTAATCGATTTAATACCACGGAATAGTATAGGGTGATGAGCAACGATCAGGTTAGCACCCTTGCGATGCGCTTCATCCACAACGGCTTCCGTTGCATCTAGGGTGCAGAGAATACCGGTACACTCCGCCTGTTTATCGCCGGTAATCAATCCACTGTTATCATAAGATTCCTGGAATGCAGGTGGGGCATAGCTTTCAAGGTGCTGAAGAATGGAACTGATCGAAGGCATAGCATGAAATTACTTCATTTCATGCAGTTTTGCCGAAGATACCGATGCTTATATGCAGTTCTGCAGCCTGAATTGCAGCATACCGTCAAAAAGCCCGTTCAGTTGCGAAGGCAATAATTAACTTTAATGCCAATTCTCAGGTTATGGAAATGCTCAGCCGGTTCGACCGCATCATTGCTATCTATATCCACCTGCAATCGGGAAGGGTGATCAAAGCCCGCGATCTTGCGGATCGGTTTGGCGTAAGTCTGCGTACCATTTACCGCGACATCCGCTCGCTGGAACTGGCCGGAGTTCCTTTAGTCGGCGAAGCCGGTATGGGATACTCTATCATGGATGGCTATCGGCTACCCCCGGTGATGTTTACACGAGAAGAAGCCGGAAGTTTCGTTGCCGCGCAGCAACTCATGCACCAGTACAGCGATAAAAAACTCAATGCCCATTTTATATCGGCTATGTATAAACTGAAGTCGGTATTGCGGGGAAATGTGAAAGACCGGGTTGACGCATTGGAAAGACAGGTTTGGAGGAGCTCCGAAGCAGAAGTCTTCAATAATCAGGCTGCCGATGCCCTGGAAATTCTATTGGAAAGCATAGCGGAAAAGAAACAGGTTGTTTTGCTCTATCACGCGTTCAGCAGCGATGAAGCTACCGAACGGATCATCGAACCCATTGGATTATTTACGGAAAATAATTACTGGCATATCATCGGGTTCTGTCACCTGCGCAATGATTACAGGCAGTTTCGAACCGATCGCATCTTATCCATAAAGCGAACCGATAAACCATTTACACGCGATCATCAGGAAGAAGTGGCGCTATATCACACCAAAAAAGATTGTGGGGAAAAACAGAAAATTGTAATCCGGGTTGAACGGAGAATTGCCCGCTATGTTCAAAACAGCCGAAAATTTTATGGGTTTGAAGGCGAACGAACCATCGGAGACCAGGTGGAAATGACTTTCATGATCACCGACAATGGCGATTCACTGGCGCGCTGGTTTTTAATGATCGGTGATGTTGCTGAAATTGTTGAACCGGAATCTTTCCGCAGCCTTGTAGCTTCGATGATTGAGCATGTTCGGGAGAAGCTTCTTACCGCAAATGCGGTTTAATCTTCCAGCTCAGCACAGTCGAATCCGGCATGCAATAAACTGCTGATAACCGCTACCGCTGCAATACCGGTGGATTCTACCCGGAGGATATTATCCCGATCCTCCAGGTCGAAGTTCCATCGTTCATGCGGACCCATCAACCGGTTCAGCACCGGAGTCAGGAGGTCAATATCATTCCCGTTGATCACCGAGGTTTTAAACACATGAATTTGTTTCATTCCACATTTACATTAACGTTCCTAAAACATTGGTGGTTCAATACCCAGCGAACGCAGGTAAACATATAATTGTCCGCGGTGGTGGATCTCATTGTCGATAAAATACAGGATCGAAGAGATCACCGTTCCCGGGTATTGCCCGAACGTAATAACCTGCTCACCAAAGCGCTCAATGGGTATTATGTTGAAATAACGGTCAAGCTCATCCGTATCGCGGTCCCAATGATCCAGGATATCTTTTTTGGTAATGCCTTCGTGAAGTTCTTCACGAAGCGTTTCCTGATTGCCTGTAGCTATTTCCCTCACCCCCGGCGCCGCAATACCGAGCAATTCAAGAATGATCTGCGCGGGTGTTCGCATACCCCCAATGGATAGTTCAAAAAATTCTTTTTCCGGGAAGGCTTCTATGACCTTGCGGGTAAGCTTACGATGACCCTGCCAGTGGGCTAATAAGGTGGTTGGACTGATAACTTCGCGTTGATTGTTTTTTACCATTGTTTGTTCCATAAAACGTGTTTTTGTTTGATGGATCAAAAGTAAAATGGGGGTGTGACAGCAGTATGTCAGCAGGGAATAAATAAAAAATTCCCGCGCACCGCGACAATAGGTTGTACCTGTATCCATTGTAGGGGTAGGCTATGCCTTAACCAACGAACATTTTTATGCAGAATAAATATAGAACCGGTAATTGTAGGGCCAGGGCATGCCCGGTCCCTACAAACAATTTATACGTTTAATCGGTAACACGGAGGGACAGACTATATCCTACCCAACATACATTTCTATGCAGAATAAATAGAACCGATCGCCAATATAGGACAGGTCATAACCCTGGCCTATATGAAAATTTTTTGTTTAACCGTCAACATGATAAGGACAGGGCATGCCCTGTCCCTATATACGTAAAAAACGCTAGCAATTAAACGGTAATCGAACCCTCAATAGAATCGTCCATTGTTTTACCCAACAGAGCGCCAAGCGCAATTTTTATGGTGGAAACGACCATACCGTTTTTGGTATCCCAATAGTACCCTTCCTCGGGGGTAACCTTAATAATGGTGATGCGGGGATCATCAATACCTTCAGTGAACCAGGTTTTAACAGCAGGACTCCACAATTCCTTGATTTTCTCTTTGTCTTTACTGATCGTTGCCCTGCCCCATACATTCAAAAAATCAGAATAGGATGATCCTTTGAATAATAATTGTACGAAAGCATCTTCTTTTATTTCTTCATTTTTGAGGCTGTCGGAAGAACTCATAAACCAGAAATTCCCTTCATCATCCAGCTTTTGAACGGCCATTGGACGGGTGGAGAATGGTTTATTGGTTTCAATATCGGTGCAAAAAAAACAAATCCCGCTCTTATCAACGAGCTCCTGCATTTTTTTGATGCCTTCACTGCCGGAGAGGTCCTGGTGATTTTTTTCTTCCTGATTTCTATTGATACTGCTCATATGATGTTTTCCTGTAGGTGGTACAAAGATTGTTCCACCGGGATGCCTGAAAATTATGCTAAAGTTGCTAATGTGTACTATGATTGTATATACCCTGAAGACCGAAACAGCCTTTCCCGCAGATTTTCGCGGATTTTGAGCAGATGAGCGCAGATTAAACAGCCGTATAAATGCAGTTCCCGCAGAATTTTAGCAGATAGAAGCAGATTAAACAGCCTTTCCCGCAGATTTTCACAGATTTTACGCAGATGGGCGCAGATTAAACAGCCATATTAATAGGGTTTCCGCAGATTTAAGCAGATGGGCGCAGATTAAACAGCTATATTAAAATCTTGAGGAGACGGTTATGCCGAAATTCTTTGGGTTGGCCAGGTGAACGGCTCCGAAATCGTAGGCATAACCGATATAGCGGCTGTCGGTGAAATTGCGGGCCCAGAACATGATCTCCCCATTCCCCAGGCGTATACCTACCCGGGCATTCAATACATGATTTGCACCCTGCTTCAGGTTATTCATCAGGTCAAAATACCGGTTACCCAGATACATCCACTCGAGCCGGCCTACGAGCTGTAGTGGAAGTACCGCATCCGGTGAATAGACATACTGTATAGCAGTAAATGAGGTAATATCCGGCGTGAAAAGCTGTTTTCTGCCCTGCAGATCGACTACATTCCCTTCCACCGGCAACTTGAGTTCCTGGTATTGAGCA
>JAEYRC010000409.1 GCA_023409675.1 Bacteroidota bacterium | reverse complement strand
CTGGTAGCTATCGAGCGGATTAATTTTCTATCCTGGAGATCAGATCAAAATGATTACCGGGAAGGCCTGTTTACATTTTTCAATAATGGCGCAGCAGTATATGATGAAGATCCGGTGCAGATGAACGGATCCTGGCATATGCGCAAACACCGGGCAGGCTACTATGATAATGATGGGGAATGGAGAGCCGATCAACGCATTGATTTCGACCTGGAATTGTATGATTTTTCTGAAAACAGGGTACTGAAACTCTATTTCGATCAGTTGATATTTCGCGGAAGAGACCGTTTTCTGGCCGAATACAGAACCCCTAATTACCGCTATCGCTACGATTTCAGGCGCGATTGATAATGATTTTAAGGTTGTTTGGCTATATTTATTTTTTCTTAACAATCAAATATGAACATTTATTAATGTTCAAACATTATCTTTGCGCAAACAACAACAAACATGAAAAAAATTTTATTCTCCCTCGCAATCGCATCTGTCTTCATCGGATGTGTAAACAATCCTGAAGGCACCGAAGCCGAAACCAAAGCCGCTGCTGATGCTGCCGGCACCGATGGTATAAGCTACCGGGTAGATACTGCTGCCTCTTCCATTGCCTGGCATGGCAACAAAGTAAGCGGTAAACACGATGGTAACATCCGCATCAAAGAAGGTACTCTTGTGCTAAATGATGGCCAGCTCAGCGGTGGCAATTTCACCATTGACATGGTTACCATTACTAATAACGACCTTACCGATCCTGAATACAATGGCAAACTGGTAAATCACCTGAAATCAGATGATTTCTTCGCTGTTGAAAAATATCCTAACAGCACTTTTGTAATTACCGGGGTTAACGACCTGGGAAATGGCAAACTGAATATTTCCGGTAACCTGACTATTCGCGATACTACGAACAACATCACGTTTGAATCTGTAGTTACTGAAAACACAGATGCGCGTTTTGCTGCTACCGCTGATTTCAATATCGACCGTAAAAAATGGAATGTACTGTATACCGGCATGCAGGATGATCTTATCAGTGATCAGATCAATTTCAAAATAAACCTGGTTGCCCTTAAAGATTAATTTGTGTTTGATGGTTTTGACAAATCCCTGCCTGTAATGGCGGGGATTTTTTTTGTTAGCAGCGTTCACACCCACCACTAATTCATTAATAACATTATAGCGGATTTAATGCCATTTGTTGCGGCGCCTATCCCATGCTGTTATTCCGATCTTGAACTGTACCGGATTCTTAAATTGATTCGCCCCTGATCCAACCACATAAACGCCCAGTTTGAATTTATTATCGACATTAAACGGCCATTTGAAAACCCGTTCTATTCCTGCAAAAGCCTCGGCATAGCGCAGGTTGCGTTCCGGAGCCAGCAAAAAACCCGTTCCGGCCACTTCTCTTAACCCAAGCTTCTTCAATAGCGGAATTTTATTGATGATCGCACCATTAAACTCATGGACAAAATTTGCCTGATAATAGCGCCTGAATACGGCAAAGGTGGAATCCAGTGCCTGGAAAGCTTCATGGGGGTTCATAAAAAGCAGCGGATCGCCACGACGCTGAAACTGGTAGTCGACCAGTCGCAGGTCTCTGGTCTGCAGAAAACTTCCGGATTTTACGGTATATTTCAACAGGCCGGCCAGCCCCGCTTTTACTTCCTGTTCTAACCCAAATTCAAGATAATCGAAATCGATGGTGCTGCCCAGAAAGCCGCGCAACCCTTTTCGCCAGAGCGCGTATATTGTTGGCCATGATGAGCCCAGGATGATCTTCTCAGCAGGTTCCCGCATATAGCGCTGCCCTGGTGTATAAGCCAGCCGGATCTTACCATAGGTGGCATTATACGGTTGAAAACGTTGCGCCTGATTATTGGTCAGCAGATCTCCGAAGGCACTGTCGACTTTATCATTGGTCCGGTAATCACTTACCGAACGGCGGAATGCGAAATCCAGGTTGGTATACAAATACAGGCCATTGAGCAATTCAAGCCCGTGCCCAATACCTAAACTGTTGTCCAGATAAATATTACTTCGTTTCAGCATATTAATCCAGGCATCACCCGAATAGATATACCGGAAATCACGACCTGCCGTTATGGTATAAAATCCTCTGTTAAACGGATTATACATTTTAGAAAGCCGCACGGATCCATTAATGTCCTTATTACGGATTCCATAACTCAACTGTGCAAAGACATTCAGGTTTTTCCGGGAGGGATAGACTTTGGAATGGGAGGCTGAAAGACTGATGCGGCTGCCTCCAAACTGGAAGGGTTGATACAGGGCAGGTAAGGGTGGTAAACTCCAGCGGCGTTGCCGTTTATGATCCTGCAGGGTTTGGCCTGTCCATAATAATTTCTTCAGGGTAAAAGCATTAACAGCCCGGTCTACCGAGTCGAGATATTCCTCAGAAGTTTTAACCCGTTGCACACTGTCTTTATAGTTTATATAGCGAAGTTCCTTTTCATTCAGCGGCAACGGACGAAATGCCGACCAATACGCACTGTCGCGCTTATAGGCTTCCGCGCTTGTTGCGCTCCATTCGTTACCGAAATGCTTCGCGGAAAAATGACGGTTTAACTGAAATTCACGGTAATGCACATCTGTTTCGCCAAGTCGCTCAGTTTTTGCTTTACCGGATCCGTATCGGAACACTTGTCGGGTGATCATCCAGGACTGCTGATCAATCAGTTCGTATCGTTGGCTGACTTCAAAAAAATCATATACCGGAAGATGATATTTTGGAACCCTGAAGGTCGCGTTTACGATAACCCATAGACTGTCCATAATTTCAATAACCCCATCTATGGTGGCATTGCTGACCTGGCGCGGCTTTACCTCAATGGTAAATACTTTTCGTCCCGCCGTATCTTTTGTTTGTATCAACCGGTAACGATACGCTAATAAACCACTGTAACTCACGGGCGATAATAATGGCACCGGGCTGAGTGCAGGAGCATGAAGCAGATTATTGTAGAGGTTAAAGTCGCTCTCTGTTGTACTTAAGTAGAATAAGGATCCGGTATAACCGCGTTTCGCGATAGCTGTCCGGGTTTCTTTCAATTGCCGGGCATGGCCTTTATCCAGGTTAATGATCACTTCGGCCATATTCATCCTGTCGATCCAAGGATTTGGATTTTCGATACTGTCCTTCGGTTTGCCGGATTTTTTCGGGGTCACTGAATCCACCTGAACAGCCTTGATATATACGGTAGCGGAGTAGTTCGTAGCCAGCGCGAGGATAGAATCTTTATGCCGTATTACGTTTCTAACGTATTCCACTGAACGATCCCTTAGTTTGCGCTGTACGACAACTTCCTGCATCTGCTGATCGTGGTCTGTTTCCAGAATGATATTTATTTCCTGTATGCCTTGCCGGATGACTACCGGAACGACCCGGGTTTTATGCCCGATCATGGAAAAAATCAGCTCATAGCGTCCGGCAGAAAGTGTAATGCTGAATGTACCGCTGGCGGAGCTAAGCTTGCCTCCCGGCATATCTTTAACGCTAACCGACACCAGCGCCAGCGGTTCGCCGGTACTGTTCACGATGGTGCCGTTGAGTGTACCGGATTGCGCCGACAGACGTGACAGAGCAAACACAATCAACAGGGAAATGAGTAGCGTTTTTCTCATAGCAGGTTAGTTGACACCTCTACCCTCTTTCACATCAACTAATGTACGCTACATGCATGACCGCCTGGGTGGCTAAATCTATATTTATAGTGACTTTAACATCGTATGCTACACAAAACTCTCCTCACTCGCGCAACGCGTTGGCCAGTTTGATTACCTGCATTTCCTGACCGGAATTGATGAATGCCAGAGGTGACAAGTCTATACTATACCCGGAACCTGATTTTTTTATTTTCAGTTGTTTGCCTGTTGCCAGGTGAGTGACCTGAGTATTAGCGGAGAATCCCGGATGCTTAATCACTACTTAATTCGTGGTGCGGGGAATAAAGCAATACAGATCGCGGCCCTTGCGGGTAAAGAAATATTCAATATGCGCGGTATCCTTCTTTGGTACAATCATGCCCGCAATATCATATCCTGCCATATAACTGTCGCCTTTCTGCTGCGGGATAAGGCCTTCACTCCACTGTCGGGGTGTTGACCAGGCCGTGGTTTCATAAATTGCTTCGCCATTCTGCTGCAGGAAGGATCCGATCTCCAGCAGTCGCTGCTGCATGATGACCGGTATTCTGCCATCAGCCGTGGGTCCGATATCCAACAGCAGGTTACCGCCTCTGGAAACAATATCCACCAGAATAAGAATAAGGTCCTTCCCGGATTTATAATCATCCGCGCCTTCCTTACGGTTATACCCATACGAATGACCAATTCCCCTGCTCTCTTCCCAGATGATATCCGGATTCATTCCGGCCCCATATTCTGATGTTGTATATGTGGCCCCGGTATTCCGGTGCCGGGTATTGCTTCCCCAACGGTCGTTTACTACAACATAATCCTTAACCGGACTTTCATTGAATAGCCAGGCCAGTAGTTCAGGACTCTGCCATAAACTATCGGGCATATCCCACTCACCGTCTGAAAAGATCAAGTCGGGCTTGTAGGTATTGACCAGGTCTTTAAACTGTGGGGTCATGTGATGACGAACATAGGCATTCCGGTCAGATTTCCACAATGGATTGAACCATTCATACAGCGAATAGTAATAGCCCATGCGCAAACCTGAATCCCTTACAGCGCTGGTCAGGTCGCCCAGCAGATCACGTCCTGGCGTGCCACTTACGGCGTTCCAGGGTCTTTTCCATGTACTGTCGGCCTGTTTGTTTGGCCATAGGGTATAACCTTCATGATGCTTGGATGTCAGCACGACATATCGTGCGCCGGAACGTTTGAAAACAGAAGCCCAGTAAGCCGGATCAAATAATTCGGCCCGGAATTGCTGCTCAAGCCGGTGATAGGGAAAATTTTTACCGTAATTTTTTTCGTGAAAGTCTGTGAAAGCTTTCTCTCCTGATTCAATACGCTGCCAATACCACTCCGAATAGCTCAAGCCGCTGTTGGGTATCACCGGCGCCCAGGCGGGTACCGCATAAACACCCCAGTGTATAAAAATTCCAAACTTATCCTTGTTGAACCAGTCAGGAATGCCCCTTGTATTTAATGAGGACCAGTTGGGCTGATAAGGCTGCGCAACAGAGGCTGAAACGAAGGTCAGAATAAGAAAAACGGAGAAAATAAATCGCATGATACTGAATTTACAGGTAGATGTTAAGTTAAGGATTTATCGGTGAGCCGGAATGGAAATTCCCGTCAGCCTTCTGTATAATTCCGTCGCATATTCATCGGTCATTCCACTTAAAAAGTCCAGCGCATTCATTACCCTGGGATAGCTATCCTGTTCTTCTTCAAACTGGGTGAACTGAAAAGGAAACAGTTTTAATATTTTATCCTGTTTTGCTGTCCGACTTTCCGTTAAGAGCGATGGTACAAATTGCTTAAGCAATTCCGACATCACATTATAGCCCGCGATTTCTATCTGAATCACTTTCTCATGCTGATAGATCTTTTTGAGGGAAATATCCATAACCCTTTGAAGCGATGATCCGGCTGCCCGAATGATACCGGTAAGCGATTCATTGAATGTACCGGCCAGAACAGCATCAAGATGCTCATAAAAGATCTGCGCTCAGCGCACGGTGAGTACATTGATAACCTTTGCCCTTAGGAATGCTATAGCTTCATTGGTATCCTGAATATCGCGGTAATATCCATAAACTTTATTCGCCTCTGCCGCATCATTGCCTACTTCACGGATGATTTGCATGAACGATTCTTCTACCGTTATACGATCAATTATGCCCAATCGCTGCGCATCTTCCATATCCACGATATTGTAGCAGATATCATCAGCAGCTTCTACAAGGTAAACAAAGGGATGGCGGCAAAACACCAGGGGTTCAGCCTGTTCAACCGTTAAGTCAAAACAATCCGCAATGTCATGCATCAGGCTTTTTTCACTTTGAAAAAAACCATATTTCTTCCGGTGCCTGAACTGCTTATCGCGGCCCGTCGATTCGCAGGGATATTTCAGTATGGAAGCAATGGTCGTGTAGGTTAATCCAAAACCACCCTTAAAGCGACCGCGGAAACTGTGGGTAAGGACCCGAATGGCATTGGCATTCCCTTCAAAATTGGTCAGGTCAGTCCATTCCGCCGCCGCAAAATGTTCTTTTAATTTGCGGCCACCTATAAGTTCATCAGCATGATCTATAAAATAACTGGAAATAGCGCTTTCGCCGGAATGCCCGAAAGCCGGGTTTCCAATATCATGAGCCAGGCAGGCAGCGGCAATTACATTGGGTAACTCATACTTATAGAATTCATAGCTGTCTGACCCGGGTTGAAACTGCTGAGCGATTTTCTCACCGGCCATTTTACCGAGTGATCGTCCAACGGAAGCCACCTCTAGCGAATGTGTCAGACGGTTGTGTACAAAGGCGGTTCCTGGCAAGGGGAAGACCTGCGTTTTGTTTTGAAGCCTGCGGAAGGCTGAGCTGAAGATCAGCCGGTCGTAATCGCGCTGAAAGCCCGAACGTATACCGCCTGGAATTTTTGATGATCCTATGCGCCGTTCCGAAAAAAGAGTCTGCAACTTCATATAAGTTTAAAATTAGGGCTTGTGGACTAACAGCCACAGATCTTTTGGCAAATCTTTTAGAATAATGCCGGATAAATATCTATCCGGAGCTGCTTTTTTTTGTAAATTCGTGATTCATCAAAAAAAAGGAGGTATTCATGACATCTGCATATTATTCATGGAAACCTGTTAGTTTCGCCTAACCGGGTTTACCCATAAACAAATAGCTGATGACGCTAAGCGTCAGAACCACTGCTTCGGCAGTGGTTTTTTTATTTAAATTAAATTCCTTCTGCTGAATACTTTTTTTTGCGGATTGGTGTTTATAGAAAGGAATATCCAATATCAAAAAATCCAATTATTATTTTATGAAAACCAAAATGTACAGTTCTCTGCCAATGTTCAACGGTCCGTTGAACCAGCAGGAGGATGAAGATGCTGCTGTTCGCAACAATGTTGAATTCTAACTTTTTCAACAGCATTAGTCTAACCAATTCGAAGCCGCTCTGAAGCGGCTTTTTGCATTTTTATCGGAATAGTTCCCAATCCGCCAGGCTGGTGGAATTATTGTATATACAGAGATATAATTGATACACCGTAATTTTACAATATGAAAATAAGTTTTACCACCCTGCTGTTGGTATTAGCGGGAATGCTGATGATCAATAGCTGTACTCCCCGCCTGAACCCTTATGCAATCTACAGGCCTATACCCGTGGATGATGTTTATAAGTTGCAGGGCGACAGTGTGCACCGCACGCAGGTGGAATCCTTATTCGGTCAGCCGCTTCGACGTGCGATCAATGAACGGGGTGATGTTTACACATATGCTTACTTCGGAGATTCCTTATTTATTCAGTTTAACCGCGAACAACTGGTTAATCGCTTTAACTTTCAACCGGAAGCCTTCAGCCTTGATTTCGAAAATCAAAATAACACCAATAGACGTTTCAGGGATTCACAATTGCGGCGGATTATTCCGGGAACCACCCCATTAAATGATCTGACCTCCCGCTTTGGGTCACCTAATCGTGGAGAAACCGGGACTGTACGCTACCGGACCACCTTTTTTGGCCGGCAGGAAGAATTGGTGGTCTATTCGCAACCCTCAAATGGTTTGGTCATCAGTTATGAACTTCAACCACGCAATTAGTTCAACTGCGCTCAAAATGGCACCATCCCTGTCAGGATCCGCGTGAATCGCTTATATCCGCGTCAGCTGTGGAACCTGTATTCAACCAAAATCAAAATACTGCCTGGCATTGTAATAACAAATATTTTTCAGCACTTCTCCCGTCCATTCCAGATCATTGGGTAACTCGCCCCGTTCGATCTCCTTACCAAACAGATCACACAATATTCTGCGGAAATACTCATGTCGCGGAAAAGAAAGGAAACTCCTTGAATCCGTTAACATCCCCACAAAACGGCTCAGCAGCCCCATATTCGACAACGTATTCAACTGGTTGATCATTCCTTCTTTCTGATCTAAAAACCACCACGCTGAGCCATACTGAATTTTACCGGGTAAGCTTCCGTCATTGAAATTGCCGATCATGGTAGCCATGATGGCATTGTCTGCCGGATTCAGGTTGTACAATATGGTTTTGGTGAGGGTGTTGTTTTCGTCGAGTTTGCTCAGGAACCCGGATAATCGTTCTGCCTGTTTGTAATCCCCTATCGAATCCCAGCCGGTATCGGGTCCGATCGTGTTGAACATGCGTTTATTATTGTTGCGCATCGCGCCCAGATGATATTGTTGTACCCACCCTTTTTCATGATCCCACAAGGCAAACTCGTACATTAAAGCGGATCGGATTTTTTCCTGCTCCTGCGGATTGAGTTCCTGCCCGGTTCGGAGATTATCAAAAATATGGTTGAGTTCAAATTCCGTATAACTGCCAGAAGCTGCATACTCCAGTCCGTGATCGGAAACGGTGCAACCCATTTCCGCAAAATAATCATGGCGGCTTTTTAATGCCTCCAGATAATCCGTATAGGTGACCACTGTTTTGTCTGAGACTTCTTCCAGCCGGGAAACATAAGCGTTGAAGGCGGCGCTGTTGTTTACCGTCATGGCCTTATCGGGCCGGAAAGCCGGCAATACAGTAATGCCAATATTATCCTCCCGTATCTTACGGTGATGCTCAAGTGAATCCACCGGGTCGTCGGTTGTACACACCACTTCAACCTTCATTTTACGCAACAGGTTCTGCACCGAATTTTCGGGAGATGCCAGCGCCTCGTTGCACTGATCATAAATTTTAGCAGCAGTGCCCGGATTAAGCAGATCACGTATCCCGAAATAGCGTTGCAGTTCGAGATGAGTCCAGTGATACAAAGGATTGCGCAAGGTATACGGAACGGTTTCCGCCCATTTCATAAACTTTTCACGGTCGGGCTGATCTCCGGTGCAGTAACTTTCATCGATACCATTGGCCCGCATGGCGCGCCATTTATAATGATCTCCATCCAGCCATGCTTCTGTTATGGATTTAAACTGCGTATTCTCGGCAATATGTTGTGAGGAAAGATGACAATGATAATCGATAATGGGTAAGCTTTCAACATACTGATGATACAGTGTGGCCGATGTGGGCGTTTCCAGCAAAAAATCATCATTCAGAAATGGCTTCATAGCATTGTAATTTTTAGTCCAACGAATTCTAAAACTTTTCCGGCTGACCTGGTTACTGTTGAAGTTACAGACTTACGCCACGTTTCCAGGGAATAAAATCTTCCTGCCCAAGTAGCATTGCTTTCACCGTTGTACTACCACTGGCTACATCAATGATGTAATTCAGCATTCTTTCCCCCGCCTGCTGAATAGTTTCTTTACCTTCTATGACAGTTCCGGTGTTAATATCAATAATATCTGGCATTTTTTCAAACAGGGCCGTATTGCTGGAGATCTTCACCACGGGGGCAACGGGGTTGCCGGTAGGTGTTCCCAGGCCGGTGGAAAACAGTACGATATTAGCCCCGGCAGCCACTTCAGCCGTAGTGGATTCTACATCATTTCCCGGCGTACACAACAGGTTCAGGCCTTTCGATACTACTTTTTGCGGGTAGTCGAGCACGTCAGTAACCGGTGAGGTTCCGCCTTTCCGGGCCGCACCAGCTGATTTGATCGCATCTGTAATCAACCCATCACGGATATTGCCCGGAGAGGGGTTCATATCAAATCCGCTGTTTACTGCTTTAGCCCGATCGTTATACACCTCCATCAGGTGCATAAAGTGTTTTGCTTTTTCTTCATCGATACAGCGGTCGCTGATTTCCTGTTCTATGCCGCATAACTCCGGAAGTTCAGACAGGATCGCTGTTCCGCCCAGCGCCACAAGCATATCCGAAACGTAGCCCATGACAGGATTAGCGGAAATTCCGGAAAACCCATCAGAACCACCACATTCCAGTCCAATGCACAATTCACTCAGTGGAGCGGGTTGCCGTACCAGTTTATTGGCCTGCATTAAACCTGCAAAAGTGCGGGAAATAGCCAGTTGTATAAGTTCCTGTTCTGAATGGGTTCGTTGCTGCTCGAGAATATATAAGGGTTTTGAAAAGCCGGGGTCACGGGCAGCAATAGCCGATTCGAGCATACTGATCTGAGCATGCTGGCAACCCAGGCTCAGCACGGTTGCTCCCGCGACATTAGGATGAGTGACATAGCCGGCCAGCAGGCCACACAATGCTTCGGCATCCTGTCGCGTTCCTCCGCATCCTCCTGTATGTTCCAGAAATTAGATGCCATCGACATTGGGAAAATAAGGAGAACGGTGTATTTTATTACTACGCGCTACAGACGTAGGAATAGTCC
>JAEYRC010000375.1 GCA_023409675.1 Bacteroidota bacterium | reverse complement strand
GGATGAAACCGGTGAGTTGTGCAAGTTTGTGGCTCCGGCTCATCACTTCCTGGAAAGCTGGGGTGATGCTGAACCTAAGAGCGGCTATTACAGCATGATGCAACCGACAATTGCCCCCTTATTCAATACCCGGCAATTCCAGGATTCCCTGCTGGCACTAAGCGGCAGTACGGAAACCTATGACAACTATTTCAAAAATTACTGGACTACCCGCTTGGGTTCCGACGACCTCTATATGAAGGCCCTGCAGGATGGTGTAATTGAACCGGCAACTCCGGCTTCCCCGTCCGCAGGCGCATATTCTGGTGCGGCAGCTGCCCCGGTAAGCGGTACTGCCCCTAAAGGCGGTGGTATTGAGCTGGTACTTTATCAGACTGTTGCTGCAGGTGACTGACAATCGGCCAATAACCCCTGGTTGCTGGAACTGCCCGATCCGATTACCAAAACCACCTGGGATAACTATATCATGATCTCGCCTAAAATGGGCCGGGAACTGCTGAATATAGATATCAGCAAATCAAAAGATACCGACAAATATGAAGTGCATCCCGATAAGGAAGTGCTGAAAGTTACTGTTGGTAACAAAGAAGTTGAATTGCCAGCCCTGATCGTTCCGGGTATGCACGATGATACGATTGCCATTGCTGTGGGTTATGGCCGGAAGAGCAACAGCGGCGATGACGCCGATACCGCTAAAAATATCGGAAGAGCGGTAGTTGGAGTTGGAAAGAATGTCTTCAACCTGGCTACTGTTGCAGGAAATATGATTCTGCCTTATGCGACCAATGTATCGGTAGCCGCTACCGGAACCATGTATAAACTCGCCCAGAATCAGACCCATAATTCTTATGAAGGCAGGATTGAGGTAGTGCGGGAAGTATCCCTGAACCGCCTGAAAGAAAATCCGAATATCGTACTGGATAAGCGTGCTGCGGAACTGTCGCACTGGGGTGGTCTGCAGGGCTTCGAAAAAGAGGGCTCACCCTACCCGGTATATGATCGTCCGGGTATTAAATGGGGTATGTCTATCGACCTGAACAGTTGTTTTGGTTGTGGCGCCTGCGTGGTGGCCTGTACGGCAGAGAATAATGTACCAGTGGTAGGTAAGAGTGAGGTGCTGCGTTTTCACGATATGCACTGGATGCGTATCGACCGCTACTTCAGCGGAGATCCGAATGATCCGGACAGCATCCAGACTGTATTCCAGCCTATGCTTTGCCAGCACTGTGATAACGCCCCCTGCGAGAATGTTTGTCCGGTTGCGGCAACCAGTCACAGCAGTGAAGGGTTGAACCAGATGATCTATAACCGTTGTATCGGTACACGCTATTGCGGAAATAACTGTCCGTATAAAGTACGCCGCTTCAACTGGGCTGACTATACCGGAGCCGACAGTTTCCCTGATAATCAACTTAAATCCGGCGTGGGTGCTCTTGATGATTCCGTTCACATGATGAATGATGACCTGTCGAGAATGGTGCTGAATCCGGATGTAACGGTAAGAAGCCGGGGTGTTATTGAGAAATGTTCGTTCTGTGTTCAGCGTTTGCAGGACGGTAAACTCAAGGCTAAAAAAGAAAACAGGGTACTTACCGACAGCGATGCGACAACCGCATGTGCTCAGGCCTGCCCGGCTAACGCTATTGTTTTTGGTAATGCCAACAGCAGCAGCAGTGAGATTACGAAAGTGCGCAAGGAAAATAACAACCGCCTGTATTATGTGCTGGAACAATTGCATACCCTGCCCAATGTGAATTACCTGGCCAAGGTGCGGAATTCACCATTGAATGTAGATTCAGCAATTGAAGCCGAAAATATGGTACATGAAGCTCATGGTGAAACGATGGGCGATGATCATAATGAGGGTCAGCATTAATCGGGTTCTTTAATTTATTCACCCTGAATGGCCGTTTAATCCGGTCGGCCGGAAGGTAAGATCAACTATTCAGACATTGACGGTTTGCGGAAGTCTGCAAACCCAAAGCTCAAAATGTATGGCATTACTTAAGTACGAATCCCAGGTAAGAGCTCCATTGGTGGAAGGCAACAAAGATTACCACCAGGTTACGGAGGATATTGTGCGTCCGATTGAGGCTAACCCCAGCAAACTCTGGTGGATTGGTTTCCTGATATCTGTCGCCCTGCTGCTCTTTGGTGTATATTCCGTATACCGCGATGTAGCCTATGGTGTGGGTCAGTGGAACCTGAATAAAACCATCGGATGGGGTTGGGACATCACCAACTTCGTATGGTGGGTGGGTATTGGTCACGCCGGAACCCTGATTTCGGCCATCCTGCTCTTATTCCGTCAGGGATGGAGAACAGGCGTTAACCGTGCCGCGGAGGCCATGACCATCTTCGCGGTAATCTGCGCGGGTCAGTTTCCCATCTGGCACATCGGCCGGGTGTGGATGGCATTCTTTGTAATCCCTTACCCCAATACCCGCGGTCCATTATGGGTTAACTTCAATTCACCCCTATTGTGGGACGTATTTGCCATCTCAACCTATTTCACCGTATCCTTACTGTTCTGGTATACCGGATTACTTCCTGACCTGGCAACCGTTCGCGACCGTGCCAAACTGAAGTGGAGAAAATACATGTACGGCCTGCTTTCGTTTGGCTGGACAGGCTCTACCAAACACTGGCAACGTCATGAAAGTCTTTCACTAGTACTGGCCGGACTGAGTACCCCACTTGTACTTTCGGTGCACACGGTGGTATCCTTCGACTTCGCTACCTCGGTCATACCGGGCTGGCACACCACCATCTTCCCGCCCTATTTCGTAGCGGGAGCGATCTTCTCGGGATTCGCCATGGTACAAACCCTGCTGGTGGTTACCCGGAAGGTGCTGAATCTGGAAGAATACATTACCATAGAACATATTGAAGTAATGAATAAGGTTATCGTACTTACGGGATCAATCGTAGGTATCGCTTACCTGACCGAACTTTTCGTAGCCTGGTACAGCCAAAATACCTATGAAACCTGGGCTTTCATGGAAAACAGGCTGAACCTGTTCAGTCCTTATGGCTGGAGCTACTGGCTGATGATGAGCTGTAACGTAATATCACCGCAGATCTTCTGGTTCCGTAAACTACGCCGCAATATCACCGTTACCTTCTTCATGTCGGTTATTGTGAATATCGGAATGTGGTTCGAGCGCTTTGTGATCATCGTAACATCGATTTATCGGGATTACCTGCCCAGTTCCTGGAGTACCTATTATACGCCAACGATCTATGAGATTGGTTTTTACCTGGGTACCTTCGGATTGTTCTTTACCTGTTATTTCCTTTTCTCCAAGTTCTTCCCGGTTATCGCTATCGCGGAGATCAAGCATATACTGAAGAAGTCCGGAGATGGTTATAAGGCGGGTGTCGGCGCGATCGAGAATCAGTCAACGGATGAATTTTATAAAGAAGTACATGCCAGTCATCATTAATGACGAACATGTTCAATGACCGGATAAACTAACACGAAATAGCACACACATGGCAGTAAAAAAATTTGTTGTTGGATGCTTTAAAGAGGAGGCAGACCTGTTTCACGCGGTAAAGGTGGTTCGTAAAAGCGGCTACAAACTGCATGATGTATACACGCCTTTTCCTATTCACGGTCTTGACCGCGAAATGGGACTGCGTGATACCAGCATTCATACAGCGGGATTCATATACGGTATTTCCGGTACTACCCTGGGCCTTTCCTTTATTACCTGGGCATTTACGGTAGACTGGCCCCTGAATATAGGAGGTAAGCCGCATTTCGCGCTGCCGGCATGGGTTCCGATTCTATTTGAACTTACCGTATTATTTGCTGCTGTAGGTATGGTGCTGACCTTCTGCTATATCTGTCAGCTGGCACCATTTGTTCGCAAGCACCACTTTCATCCGCGTGCTTCAGACGATCTGATGGTGATGGTAATAGAAACCACACCCAAAACTGATGAGCAGGCTGTAATGAACCGGCTGGGTGAACTGGGCGCTATAGAAGTGCATACGCAGGTGGCGGAAACCGGCTGGTGGCTTGGCACCTATGATAAGGAGCAGAAACTCAGAAATACCCGAGAACCGGCTGTTATCTGATCAAAATTACACTGGCATACTGTACATAAATTTAGACGACACAGATGAAAAAATTATCAATCATTGCTATAGTTGCCCTGGTCGCAGGAATATGGGGATGCTCCGATGTAAAGCGGACTCCGGGCAGGGTATATATGCCGGATATGGCGTACAGCCGGGCATATGAAACCTATTCGGCTACGAACAACCTGGATTCAAATGGCATCCGGTATTCTAAAAAGCCGGTACCCGGAACGATTAAACGCGGTGAAGTTTTTCCTTTTCCCTATGGTCCCGATAAAGTTGGTGACTCTACCAACTATGTGGCATCCAAATCAGTTGCCAACCCGCTTCCAGCCCTGAATGCTGTTCAGATGGCAGAAGCCGACAGGCTTTATCAGATCAATTGCGGAATTTGTCATGGCAGCAAGCTTGACGGAAACGGACCTTTGTACAATGCCGGAGCAGGACCTTATGCCGCGGCGCCCCGGAATCTTTTAACGGATCCGGTAGTGACAGGGATGCCAGACGGCCAGATGTTTTATTCCATCACCTATGGTAAAGGGCAGATGGGCCCATACGGACCGCAGTTAAGTACGACCCAGCGCTGGATGCTGGTACATTATATCAATGCACAACAGTCCGGTGAAGCCACCCCCGCAGCAGGTGCTGAATCGCCTTCCGCGAAAGATACAGCGGGTGCAGCAAATACAACCGTAGCGCAGTAACAGACCCAGAATATTAAAAAGTTGATAATGGCTCATAAAGAATTTTTTACAATTTCATCGCGATACAGAACCTGGTCTTATGGCCTGATCGGAATTGGTGTGGTTGCCCTGATCATAGGATTTATCATGTATGGCGCAAGCAGTGACGTTCATGATAAAACCCGTTTCTGGGCGGCGTTGTTGCAGAACAGTGTGTATTTTCTGCTGATTGCCAACGCGTGTATGTTTTTCGTTGCCGCGACCACGCTGGCACATGGTGGATGGCAACTGGCCTTCCGTCGTGTACCGGAAGCTATAGCCGCGGCAGTGCCCTTCCTTGGCTTGCTGGCCGTGATAATTCTGCTGGCTATTGTTTTTGGCGGGCATAATATGTCGCATATATACCACTGGGCTGACCATGAAGCGGTTGAATCTGATAAGATCCTGAAGGGCAAAGAAGGATTTCTAAACTCCGGCTTCTTCACCGTGTATACCATTTTATCGGTTTTTCTGTGGAGCTGGCTGGGTAATAAAATGCGTAAGTTGTCATTGGAACTGGATGCCCGTCCGCTCAAAGACGTGGAAGAAGGCAAAAAATATGTGTTTAAAACCACTGTTTGGTCGGCGTTATTCATTGTAGCCTTCGCCCTAACGGTGATGTCTGTTGTTCCCTGGATCTGGATGATGAGTATTGATGCCCACTGGTATTCAACAATGTACAGCTGGTTTGTGTTTGCCAGTACCTGGCAGCCTGCTATTGCCCTGATCATCCTGTTCACGGTTTACCTGAAGAACAGAAATTACCTGCCATTTGTTACGGAAGAACATCTTCATGACCTGGCGAAGTTTCTGTTTGCCTTTTCGATCTTCTGGGCTTACCTGTGGTTTTCACAGTACATGCTTATCTGGTATGCGAATATTCCGGAAGAAACCGTATATTTTAAGCACAGGACCAGCGGTGTTTACAGTGGTATTTTCTGGTTTAGCTTCCTGATCAACTTCCTGGCTCCGCTGCTGATTCTGATGAAGCGGGGATCGAAGCGGAACTATGGAACAATAACCGTGATGTCGCTTGTGGTTATATTCGGGCAGTGGCTGAACTTTCACCAGTTGATTTTTGGTTCCGTTGCAGCGGATCATGTGGTGATGAACCTGTTTGATTTCGGTATCGCGCTGGGCTTTGTAGGAGCGATCATGCTGATCACCGGTAATGTATTGAGCAAGCGTGCGCTGGAAGTGAAGAATCATCCGTTTATGAAAGAAAGTATCATTCATCATACATAAGTGAATTGTTGACGGATCTAAATCTGATTGTGCGTATTAAACTATTTGAAAAATCATGTCTACAACTGCAATTTTCCTGTTATTGATACTCGGACTGGGTTTTGTGATCACTTTTCAGATTGCAAAAGCGAGTGAGTATGTAGCTGTGCTGAAAGGGGAGAAGAAGTCGTTCCAGCAGAGCAATAAAGTAAACGCCTTTCTGATGATCGTTTTCCTGGTACTGGGCCTGATCGGTATCTGGTGGTGTCATGAATTGCTTTACCATAAAACATTGATGCCCTATCCTTCAGCGTCTGACCATGGAGAGAAGATTGATCTGATGTTGCGGATTACCTTCCTGGTTACGGGTATCGTATTCTTCATCACACAGATCCTGTTGTTCTGGTTCGCGTACAAGCACCAGTACAATGAAAAGAAGCAGGCTTACTTCTTTCCCCACAATACCAACTGGGAAATTTTATGGACCACCATTCCGGCCATAGCGCTTTGCGTGTTGGTAGGTTTTGGATTGTATTACTGGTATCAAATCACCGGTCCGGCGCCTAAAGACGCTGTTCAGGTCGAAATTACCGGTCGTCAGTTCAACTGGATCTACAGGTATCCGGGCAAGGACAATACATTTGGTAAAAAGTACTTTAAAAATATTTCTGATATCGAGAACAATACATTAGGCCTGATTTGGGAAGACAAGAATTCGCATGATGATATTGTGAGTACAGAAGCCATTTACCTGGTGAAAGATGAGCCGGTTCAACTGAATATCTTTTCACGGGATGTAGTACACAGTGTAGGACTGCCGCATTTCCGGCTGAAAATGGATGCGGTTCCGGGTATTCCTACCACCATGCATTTTACTCCAAAGTATACGACTGAGGAAATGCGGGAGATCACCGGCAACCCGGCATTCGAATATGAAATTGCCTGCGACCAGATGTGTGGAAACAGCCACTATTCAATGCGCGGGGTGATTAAAGTGGTTACACGCGATGAGTTTATTCTCTGGAGGGCAAAGCAAAAACCAAATTATCAGTTTGTTTTTCCAGACAATGATCCATCCAAACAGACAGCACCGGCTTCTGACAGCGGAGCGACAGTGGTGAAGGTAGTGCAGGATCAGCCTGTAGCGACAGTGAATCAGTAATCAGAATACAATAAACATCTAATAAAAATATTGTCATGAGCAATGAAGCAGCAATGCATGGACATCCGGATGTAGTAACCACTCATGAATTGCATCATGATGAGCATCACGTGCACCATCATAAGGAAACGTTCATCACGAAATATGTATTTAGCCAGGATCACAAAATGATCGCCAAGCAATTCCTTATTACGGGAATGGTGTGGGCAATCATTGGTGGGTTGATGTCGGTACTCTTCCGTTTACAGATCGGATATCCCGATACAACATTTCCGTGGTTAGAGGACATTCTTGGCCGTTGGGCGAAAGGTGGAAAGATCACAGCAGAATCGTATTACGCGCTGGTAACCATGCACGGAACCGTACTGGTGTTTTTCGTACTGACCGGCGGGCTCAGTGGTACCTTTGCCAACTTCCTCATTCCGCTACAGATCGGTGCGCGCGATATGGCCTCGCCATTCATGAACATGCTGTCGTACTGGTTCTTCTTTGCCGGAAGTATTGTTATGCTGGCTTCCTTATTCGTTCAAACTGGTCCGTTCAGCGGCGGTTGGACAGCCTATCCACCACTAAGCGCCCTTGGTGATGCCTCTCCCGGCTCCAAGAGTGGTATGGATCTGTGGCTGACGAGCCTGGCACTTTTTGTGGTTTCTCAATTGCTCGCGGGCCTGAACTATATTTCGACGATCCTGAATATGCGCACCAAGGGCATGAGTATGACCCGGATGCCGCTTACCATCTGGGCATTGTTCTTTACCGCCGTGCTGGGTGTACTTAGCTTCCCTGTACTACTATCAGGTTTTATCCTGTTGCTGTTCGACCGCCACGCGGGCACCAGCTTCTACCTTTCCGATATTTTCATCGCCAGTACCAATACCGCACTACCGCATGAAGGCGGAAGCGCGATACTTTATCAGCACTTGTTCTGGTTCTTAGGCCATCCGGAGGTATATATCATTATCCTCCCGGCGATGGGTCTGGTATCTGAGGTAATGAGTATTAATGCACGGAAGCCGATCTTCGGTTACCTGGCAATGGTAGGATCGATATTCGCTATCGCAGTACTGGCCTTCCTGGTATGGGCGCACCACATGTTTGTGTCCGGACTTAATCCATTCCTGGGTTCAGTATTCGTACTGTTAACCCTGCTGATCGCCATTCCATCGGCAATTAAGGTGTTCAACTGGCTGACCACCTTATGGAGAGGGAATATCCGCTTTACACCGGGTATGCTTTTCGCGATTGGTTTTGTCAGCTTCTTTATCTCCGGAGGTTTAACCGGAATCTTTGTGGGGAACTCGACCTTAGATATCCATTTACATGATACGTATTTCATCATCGCCCACTTCCACATCGTGATGGGTGTGGCTGGTGTATTCGGAATGTTTACGGGTATTTACCACTGGTTCCCCAAAATGTATGGCCGGTTCATGAATAATACGATGGCCTATATTCACTTCTGGGTAACCCTGGTTGGCGCTTACCTGATCTTCTGGCCTATGCACTATCAGGGTCTGGCAGGTATGCCCCGCCGTTACCTCGATTATTCACAATGGCAGTCGTTCAACCAGTTCCTGGAGCTGAATAAATTCATATCTACTGTAGCCATGGTTGTATTTGCCGTTCAGTTCCTGTTCCTGTTCAACTTCTTCTATTCTATTTTCAAAGGAAGAAAGGTGACAACACTGAATCCGTGGAATGCCACCACACTGGAGTGGACTACACCGATCAAACCGGGTCATGGTAACTGGGTAGGGGAGATTCCTGAAGTACATCGCTGGCCATATGATTACAGTAAAGATGGTCGCGATCATATTCCGCAAACCGAACCGGTGGGCGCGAATGAAAAATCGCATTAGAATAACTAACCGCAATTTTTCATCAACCGGGATTATTATTAGATGCAGGAGGTGACATTGAAGCAAACGAGTTCTTTTACAATAGCCAGTAAGGTGCGTGACTATATGATGCTGATCAAATTCAGCCTCAGTTTCATGGTGGTTTTTTCCGCTGTGATCAGTTACCTGCTGGCCCCGAAGATAGTGGAGTATAGCTGGCTGATGATCATACTGATCTTCACCGGAGGTATGCTGGTCACCGGTAGTGCGAACGCGGTAAATCAGCTGGTTGAGAAAGATACGGATGCCATGATGAAGCGTACCGCCAAAAGGCCTGTTGCTGCAGGACGCATGAGCGAGCGGGAAGGCTGGGTATTTGTATTTCTATCGCTGATCGCCGGTCTGTTCATTCTGTGGTATTATTTCAACCTGCTATCAGCCGTTATTGCTTTGTTCAGCTGGTTTATATATGCCTATATCTATACGCCGCTGAAAAAGAAAAGTTCGGTGTCTGTGATCGTTGGGGCCATTCCGGGCGCTTTACCCTGTCTTATAGGCTGGGCAGCGGGTCAGGATGCACTGACGGCCGGAGGTTGGATACTCTTTGGCATACAGTTTTTCTGGCAGTTCCCCCATTTCTGGGCGATAGCCTGGCTGGCGCATAAGGATTATACCAATGCCGGTTTTAAGCTGATGCCGTCGGTTGAAGGTCCTACGAGATATTCTGCCATTCAGAGTATCATGTATTCGCTGATTCTGTTACCTGTGGGCATGTTGCCGTATTTTCAGGGCATGAGTGGAGTGGTGAGTTTCTGGATCGTACTGGCAGCCAACATTGGGATGGTATTACAATGTGTTCGGCTTTACCGGGAAATGACACCACAGGCTGCAAGACGGGTAATGTTCAGCAGTTATATTTATCTGCCGGTAGTTTTCTTTGCATTACTGGCCGATAAAATGAATCAAAGCATATTATAATTTTAAACCAAACAGTGATGACCGATATCGTGGCAACACCAGTAAAAAATAAGATTCATCCGCATAAGTTTACCTTATGGGTGGCAATAGCCAGCATCCTGATGATGTTTGCCGGCCTGACCAGTGCCTATATTGTAAAGGGCAGCCTGCCCGGATGGTCGACCATAGAATTATCGCCCTTCTTCTATTATTCAACTGCGGCAATACTGCTGAGCAGCATAACCATCCAATGGGCATTGAAATCGTTCAAGGAGCGGAAAATGCAGCAATACCGAATGCTGATCACCCTCACCGCTGTTCTGGGGCTGCTGTTTGTTGCATTGCAACTTATGGGCTTTAACGCGATGGTAGAACGGGGTATTACCTGGGCCGGAAGTTCCGGAGCGGGACAGTTCCTGTATATCATTTTCGGACTGCATGCGCTGCATGTACTCGGAGGGGTTGTCGCTTTACTGGTAATATTTTTTCGGGCATATAGCGCCAGGATCAGAAATTATAATCCTGTTCCGGTAGAAATTGTAAGTACATACTGGCATTTTGTTGACCTGTTATGGATTTATCTGCTGGTATTTTTTATTATGACCGTATAGTTAACTGAATTTTGAAGAACCAATAATTAATAGAGCATTATGGCACAAGCAATTCCTGGAAATCAAAAATGGTGGAGCGGCGGAAAGAGTCCGTTTAATGTGGAATATGGAAAGCTGATGATGTGGTATTTCCTTATGAGCGATGCTTTCACGTTTGGCGCATTTCTGATTTCTTACGGAACCGTAAGGATGTCCAGTAACGGATGGCCCGACCCCAATGAAGTGTTTCATTCCTTCCCATTCATGGGCAATGCCAATTTACCCCTGGCTTTTGTGAGCCTGATGACTTTTATTCTGATCATGAGTTCGGTAACCATGGTGCTTGCTGTACATGAGGGGCATAAAATGAACCGGATCGGTGTAGCGAAATGGTTAAGCTGGACTATTGTAGGCGGAGCAGCGTTTCTGGCATGCCAGGCTTGGGAGTGGACGCACCTGTATCATAATGATGCCTGGTGGGGTAAAAATCCTTTCAACAACCTCGATGGAACACCGGCCAATCCGAACTTCACCAATTTCTTTTTTACCATCACCGGATTTCACGGATTTCACGTTTTCTCGGGAGTCATCCTGTTGATCATTATGCTGATTAAAACCCTGCGTGGGGATTTTGATAAGAAGGGACATTACCTGATGATCGAAAAAGTTGGTTTATACTGGCACTTTGTAGACCTGGTATGGGTATTTGTATTCCTTTGTTTTTACCTGATCTAATGCCCTAATGCTATAAAAAAATTAAGAATATGGAACATCAAGCACATAGTATGGATACGGAAGTGACCTTTCATCATGGTCCGGCAGAGAATACCAAGCGAATCTGGAGAACATTCTGGATCCTGTTATTCATCACGATTGGCGAACTGGCATTAGGACTGGTGATCTATTTTTTCCCGGGGATGTCTGAATTCATGATACTCTTGATCAAAGGAATCATTGTAATTCTTACTCTGGCGAAAGCCTTTTACATCATTGCCATTTTCATGCACCTTGGCGATGAAATTAAGAACATGATCATGACCGTGGCGCTACCCTGTTTGTTATTCGTATGGTTTATCGCCGCCTTTCTATGGGATGGAAAATCCTTCAACAACCTGCGCAACGAGTTTGATCCTTACTATAAAGAATCAACTACAACGCCGGTGGATAAATCCAAGCAGGATGCACAGCAGCCGGGAACATTGCATTAATCATTATTGAAAAATAATTTACCGGAGGAGCCTTAGGGCTCCTTTTTTTATTGGTGAGTTATTCGTTTGATCTGGGATAAGGAAGTAGTGATGTTAAAGGACGATAGGGAAAGCAGATTATAAGACCAGTCGTTCTTATTTTTAATGTACAAGGCTTATCTCCGTGGTAGTAATGTTCAAAACCAACCGTTTTTTGAGAGATCACAATTGCGTAAAAGGTTTCGGAAACTGCTGACTTAGGTCAAAGCAAATTATGGAAGCAAGGCAGCAGAGCCCCATGAAATTCAACATCAAAAATTGTATTCTCATCACGCAATTTCCCCTCTACTTCTGGTCATAATTTAATGCATAAAAAAAACAGCAGCTTCTGGTTAAAAACTGCTGTTTTAGATAGTCTGCCTTAAGTTTAATTATTCATTTTCCACTTCTCCGGTTTCAGTCATTGGCCGGATCTTTTCTATTATTTCAACCACTTCTTTATTGGTATGGAACTTATAGATCTCATGTTCCTTATTCGGATCATAGGAACGGGGTAAATTTTGAAAGGGCCCTACAATCTGTGCCTGGGTGTTTCCAGTGATCTTTTCCATTTTCATGGGAGCGATCCAGTAGTTGCGGTTCTCCTTCGATACATTCTGTCCCTGCATCAGCATCACCATACTATCGAGACGGTGTTTAAGGTCTTCACGGCTGATCTTGATCTGCTCTGTAGACGTGCCCACCCGTTGATAGCTTCCTACCAGTGTATCCTTTTTCAGGTTTAGCAGGTAAAGGCCTCCTTCTTTAACCTCAATATCCATGTCGCCTGAAGGTGCTTTCACTGTGATCTTGTCACCGTTAACCATCAATTCTTCTTCATTATGGGTGGTACCGGGTTCGAGTGTTATGGTGTTTTCATTAACCTCGATTTTACCGCTTGCCATGATCAACACCTTTTTAGGTTCACCGGAGCATCCGGTTAACCATGCCAGTACGATAAAACAACTCAGCAGCTGGAAATTTCTCATCATAAAATGTGTACATTAAAAATCGTCCCGGAAATACTCCGGGACGACAGGTTTTAAAATTATTTAGCAGCGTTGTATAATTCCTCAACTTTTGTCCAGTTTACCGCATTCCAAAAGGCATTAAGGTATTCCGGGCGGCTGTTCTGATACTTAAGGTAATAGGCATGTTCCCAAACATCAACACCCAGCACCGGAGTGCCTTTCACTTCAGCAATATCCATGAGCGGATTATCCTGGTTTGGTGTGGAAACCACCTCCAGTTTGCCGTCTTTAACAATCAGCCAGGCCCATCCTGATCCGAATCGTGTAGCGCCGGCCGTATTGAACTTTTCTTTAAATGCTTCGAAGGAACCGAATGTTGAATTGATTGCTTCACCAATACGTCCACTGGGTTCACCACCTGCATTAGGCGCCAGGATTTCCCAGAAAAAAGTATGATTCCAGTGGCCACCGCCGTTATTACGCACTGCCGGACTGATAGAACCGGCGATCTTCACAATTTCTTCCAGTGATTTTTGTTCGTGCTCCGTTCCGGACAGTGCTTTATTTAAATTGTCAACATAAGCCTGGTGATGTTTGCCATGATGTATTTTCATGGTTTCAGCATCAATATGCGGTTCTAGTGCATCATGCGCATACGGCAACGATGGTAATGTAAAAGCCATAATAGGTAAGTTTAAAATATTAGAAAATTCATGTCAGGGATCAAAAGGGAGTTCAAATGTAAAACCTATCTGCCGGTAAACCATGCAAAAAATAAATCTATTCCTATCCGGCAAATTTCCAGGAAAAGCCCCTTTTTTTCTCAAAATTCCCTCTAAAATGCAGCTTTTTGCAACTTTGATTAAGTATATTGCTGATAATTCCCGAAAATTCGGGAGTTAAATTTCTACTAAAACTGCAAAACCTTGCAGAAGTAGAAACGTTTTAAACCAAAACGCGACTAGCTTATGAAAAAGATTGCACTGCTGATGTGCTTACAGCTTATGTTGTTTGCATCCATCACCCTGGGTCAGGATCGCCGGATTACAGGAACAGTTACCCATTCTGACGGGGATCCGGTTTCCGGCGCAAGTATATTGATCAAGGGAACCAACCAGGGTTTTTCCGCCGATTCAGAAGGCCGCTTTAGCATTACCGTTCCTCCCAATGCCATATTGGTTTTTTCGGCCACCGGCATGAAAAGCCGGGAGATCAGGGTAGGAAATTCCTCCACTTTATCGGTTCAGCTCGAAAATGCTGATGCGCTGGAAGAGGTGGTTGTCACCGCACTGGGTATTACCCGCAGCGAACGCTCCCTGGGATATTCCACCCAGGAAGTGAAAGGTGAAAATCTTACGCTAACGAAAGAACAAAACGTAATCGGATCACTTGCAGGAAAAATTGCCGGCGTACAGGTCACCGGCGCTTCCGGCGCGAGTATGGGCGGTACACAGAAGATAAAGATCCGTGGAGTAAACTCCATATCAGGAGGCGATCAGCCCCTGATCGTTGTTGATGGAACCCCAATATCAAATGCGAATTATGGCGGCAGTGCCGCGGCAGACTATGGCAACCTGGGGCAGGATGTAAACCCTGAAGATATTGAGTCGGTGAATGTGCTTAAGGGTCCGGCAGCATCTGCACTTTATGGTATACGCGGACAGTACGGCGTTATTATGATCACCACCCGCAAGGGCGCGAGAGGTCCTAAAAAGGTAGATGTGCAACTTAACTCTGCTTATTTTGTAGAGAAGGCAGGCAACTTTTTCCCAACGCAGGATCTTTATGGCGGCGGTTCAAGTCAAACCTGGAGAACCCTTCCTAACGGTGATAAGTATGTGGACATATCAGTTGATGAAAGCTGGGGTCCAAAAATGGATGGCACACCCGTTCGCCAGGTATTCAGTTTCTATCCGCAGGATCCCGAATATGGGAAACTCACTCCCTTTGTACCACACCCGAATAATATTAAGGACTACTACGAAACCGGTTCAAACCTCAACAATGGGGTAACCATCACCGGTGGTAATGAAAATTCGACTTTTCGGTTAAGCGTGAACGATACCCGTATACAGGGTGTTGAACCCAACACCTGGCTTAAACGGAATAATGTTGGTGTAAGCGCTTCACTGAACCTTACGGATAAACTCATTGCATCGACCAATGTGAATTTCGCAACAAACAGCGCCCAGCGGCCTGCACAGGGTTCAGAGTATGGAGCACGCTATCTTGTACAATGGTTTCAGCGGAACATCGATATGAAGCGGATGCGGAACTATAAGTATCCGGATGGTACCTTCCTGAGCTGGAATCTGCGCCGCCCCAGTGCAACAACCGGTGAAGTGACCAACTTCAACCCGTTATACTGGAACAACCCTTATTTTGACGCGTATGAGAATACCAGCAATGACCGTCGCGATCGTATTTTCGGCGATATCGGTCTGACCTATCAACTGTTGCCGGAACTGAAAATGAGCGGTTTTGTCCGTACAGATATGTTCACGCAAAATATAGAAGAGATCACTGCTTTTGGCGGTCGCCGGGTACCGGGGTATTATACCGGGAAATTTCAGAATAAAGACATGAACTATGAATTCCTGACAACCTATGATAAGAGTTTTGGCGACTTTTCCCTGAATGCCAATGTTGGTGCTAACCTCTATACGGTACGGTATTCCTACCTGACGCAGGCGACCGCCGGCGGACTATCCGCCCCGGGCTGGTATAACATCGACGCGTCGATCGACAGACCGGCTGTGTCATCGTACCTGCGGCGCAAAGAAATCCGCAGTCTCTTCGGTATGGTATCCCTTGGCTACAAGAATATGCTTTATCTCGATGCGAGTATGCGGAACGATAATTCTTCCGCGCTTCCTGAAAACAATAATTCCTACTGGTATCCTTCCATTTCCGGAAGTTTTGTGTTCAGTGAACTGCTGGATGCTGGTGCATTGTCATTTGGTAAATTACGGTTAAGCTATGCTCAGGCCGGTTCCGACCTCAGCCCGTATTCTACCTCCATGGTATTTTCTCCGGGCACCGTTTATGAAGGACCAGGCGGAAATATCAATACCTTATCTGTTCCGGATAACCTGAACAATCCCCTGATAAAAC
>JAEYRC010000339.1 GCA_023409675.1 Bacteroidota bacterium | reverse complement strand
CTGCTTGCGGTTATTCTGATCTTTTCTGTTTTGGTGATCCGGGCACAGGTCGAAAATTCACCTTATTCCAGATATGGTCTTGGCGATAAAGTTCCGGGTATTAATATCCTGAACCGTGGTATGGGTGGCCTGTCAGCAGCCTATGCTGATTTCCAGTCGGTCAATTTTATCAACCCCGCTTCCTATTCTCAACTGAAACTCACCACCTTCGATTTCGGTCTTGAGATTGACAGCCGTACCATTCGGTCGATCGATCCTCCAAAAAAGTTTAATGGCGTATCTCCGATTATATCTTATGTTCAGATCGGTATTCCGCTGACAAAAAACTGGGGAATGAACTTCGGACTGAAGCCGGTTACCCGTATCAATTACAGTATCGATCGTAGGAGCAGTACACCCTTCGACAGCCTCCATACCCGTTTTGAAGGAGATGGTGGCACCAATGAGGTTTTTTTCGGCACAGGTTATAAGATCGGAAATTTCAGCCTGGGCGCCAACCTGGGTTATCTTTTCGGATCTAAAAATTACCACACTTATACCACCATACTTCCGGATTCAATCAATCCTTTTCATTACCGCTCCAACCATACCAACCAGGTAAATTTCGGCGGTTTTGTCGTTAACGGAGGTATTCAGTATAATCAGAAATTAGGTAAAACACTTTCCCTGCAACTGGGCGCATACGGAAACATGCAAACGGAAATGAAAGCCAGCGAGGACGTTATTGTTGAAACCTTCAATGAAACGGCTAATGGAAATGTCCGGATCGACAGCATCTTTTCCCGCACGGATGAAGAGGGCCAGTTGCAATATCCTGCTTCCTATGGCGCAGGTATGATCCTTAAAAATGGTGAGCGCTGGTTATTGGGCGTAGACTATAGCGCGGCTAAATGGTCGCAGTACCGCTTGTTCAATGTGCAGGATAATGTTCAGGATAGCTGGAAGCTGAGTGTGGGTGGTCAGGTTATTCCCAATTACCTTAATCCAAGGTCTTATTGGGGAAGAGTTGCTTACCGCGCGGGATTCTCTTTTGGAAAAGATTATGTAGCTGCCGATGGCGATCTGGATATGTTTACATTTTCCCTGGGCCTTGGTCTCCCCATGCGTCGTCCAAATTATTCCAACCAGGTCTCCATGATCAATACTTCCCTCGAATTTGGTCAGCGGGGAAATAAGGAAAATATTGTGAAGGAAAATTTCTTCAGGTTATCATTCGGCCTTACCTTAAGCGATATCTGGTTTCAGAAAAGGAAATATGATTAATCATCGCTTCATACAAAAGTCATTCATTACAGCCCTCTTAGCGGGCTGTTTTTGTGTAGCCTCCTGTGAAAACGACAGTAACCTTGTTCATAACCTGTTTGAAAAACAAACCGGAATTGAGGAAGGATTGGATATCACCAGCTACATCAGTCAGAATGCGGTGATGAAAGCCAAACTCACCGCGCCCTATATGCTGCGCTATATGGTTGACTCATCATATGTCGAATTTCCCCGTTCGCTGCATGTGGATTTTTATGACGATTCCACCAAAATTGAAAGTACGGTTGATGCCCTTTACGCGCGGTATAAGGAACGGGAGGGACTTGTCTTCCTGCGCGACAGCGTGGTAGTTATCAACCTCCTGCGAAGAGACACGCTCAAGACTTCAGAACTCTGGTGGGACCAGGAGAAACAGGAGTTTTATACCACAAAACCGGTTTGGGTTTATCAGCCTGATAAACGTATTTATGGCGAACACGGGCTCACCGCTTCGCAGAATTTCGATTCCTATACCTTCTTTGGGGCAAGTGGAACAGTTTTTTCAGGAACGGAAGGGCTGCTTGAATAAGACAGTTTAATCGCGAGAACGTTTTCTGCATTAGAGCAATCGCTTAGGTTCAGCATTAAAAACCGCAGTAGATCCGTATTTTTTTTGCTGCTAACGTGCGCGATTCTGACAAAAAATGTCGAAACTGCGGGAACATTTATCTTTATCAATAAAACATTAAACATATGGAATACCGTCGCTTAGGACGTTCAGGATTACAGTTAAGCGTGCTGTCATTCGGAAGCTGGGTAACTTTTCATAAACAGATTGATGACAGCATAGCGGATACCCTGATGGGTATTGCCTATGATAACGGAATCAATTTCTTTGATAACGCGGAGACCTATGCGCGCGGAGAAAGTGAAAAAATGATGGGCCGTGTGCTGAAGAAAAAGAACTGGGACCGCAGCTCCTATACCGTTTCCTCCAAAGCTTATTTCGGATCCCGTGGGCCTGATATGAAACCCAATCAGACCGGGCTCAGCCGCAAACATTTGGTTGAAGCCTGCCATGAAGCACTGGAACGCCTGCAGGTTGAATACCTTGATATGTATTTCTGTCATCGTCCCGATCCCAATGTACCGATTGAAGAAGTGGTTTGGACGATGCATAACCTGATTCAGCAGGGTAAGATATTGTACTGGGGAACGAGTATGTGGAGTGGGGCGGAAATCATGGAGGCGCATCGTGTCGCGCAGCAGTATACCCTTATCGGACCTGTAATGGAACAACCCCAGTACAATATGTTCGATCGGTACCGCATTGAGGTGGATTACAAACCTGTATATGATAATGTCGGCCTGGGAACAACAATCTGGAGTCCGCTGGCCTCCGGCTTTCTTACCGGAAAGTATAAAGATGGTTTGCCGGAAAATTCGCGATTTTCTATCAAAGGATTCGAATGGCTTAAAGACCGCTGGTTGAAAGAAGACCGTATTGGCAAGGTGAACCAGTTGCTGGACCTTGCAGGTGATCTTGGCGTTTCACTGGCATCACTGGCTATTGCCTGGACCATCAAAAATCCAATGGTAACCACCGCCATTCTCGGAGCTACCAGCGAAAAGCAATTGCTCGAAAACCTTAAAGCGGAAGCGGTATTGCAAAAAATTACACCTGAAGTGAATGATCGTATTGAAGAAATACTGCAGAATAAACCGGTGGTTGATCTGATGTAAGCGTTATCATAGCCGGTAAATACTCAGTGCTGCGATAGCTCACAAAATAAAGCAGCCCCGTGGATTAAGCGGGGCTGCAAATTCTTTGTACGAAACCTTAACAACTTTTCTTGGCCATCAATAGGTACAAATTTTTGGTTCGGTTTTTCTTCGGACAGGATCTACGGGGTCATGACTGATTTCCGGATGTTGGTTTTAAATTGGATGCTGGATTTTGGATTTGGATTTGGATTTTATTGGTTTTTGGTTTTTCCAGGTATTGGTTTTCGCATCCGTGCCATCAATCATTTAACAATACAAACATACGCTGCCGCTAAGGATGTTGCAATTGCAGAACTGCCCGATTATTCTGCTTCCCGAATTACGGTTGCCTGTCGTAAATAGCGCATGCAGGCATAAGGAAAAATACGATAAGGTTTTTGTTGATTCGCACCACTATTATGCTATTTATGGGATCTGGTTTCTTTTAGTACGCAATTCTGTTCTTTTGTTACCAAAAATCTAATGGTTATTCATTACAGGAACGGGAAATATTCCTTTTTTTGGAATAATTATACTCATTTTGCGTTAACAGTTCTGCACCATCTTTAATCCAATGAAAGATCCGAATACCCTGAAAGTATTTATACTTGATGACGACGTATGGTATGGCTCGATGCTTAACCATTATTTATCGTTAAATCCTGATTATGACGTTCGGCGCTTCGACAGCCCCCAACAGTTTTTTCAGCATTTGCATGAAGCACCCGATGTAGTTACCCTCGACTATTCCCTTCCAGACATCACCGGTGATGAGGTGCTGAAAAAGATTAAGGAAAATCATCCTGAAACTCAGGTGATCGTTATTTCGGGGCAGGAAGATATATCTACAGCAATCAATCTCCTCAAAAACGGCGCGTTCGATTATATCGTTAAAGATGATGATACCAAAGACCGGGTATGGAATGCCCTGTTGCACCTGAAAGAGATCAACGGACTGCGTAAGGAAGTGGAACATTTAAAAGAGCAGGTCAGCCGGAAATATGATTATTCTAAATACATTATCGGCAACAGCGATGGTATTCAGACGGTCTTTAAAATGATCGAGAAGGCTACCCTGACCAATATAACGGTGTCGATCACCGGAGAAACCGGTTCTGGTAAAGAGGTGGTGGCTAAAGCCATTCATTACAATTCCGATAAGCATAAGAAACCTTTTGTTGCTGTGAATGTGGCCGCGATTCCGCGTGAACTGATCGAGAGCGAATTATTCGGACATGAGAAAGGCGCATTCACGGGTGCGGTTACCCGAAGAATCGGAAAGTTTGAAGAAGCGCATAATGGCACACTCTTTCTTGATGAGATCGGCGAACTTGATATCAACCTGCAGGCAAAACTGCTTCGTGTATTGCAGGAAAAAGAAATCACCCGGGTTGGAGGTAATGAAGTGGTTAAGGTCAACGCGCGCATAATTGTTGCCACCCACCGCAACCTGCTGGAAGAAGTTAAACAGAAGAATTTCCGCGAGGATCTGTATTACCGGCTCATCGGCCTGCCCATTGCTGTTCCGCCTTTACGTGAGCGTGGCAATGATATAATCATTCTCTCCAAACATTTTATTGATCTTTTTTGCCGGGAGAATAATGTTCCGCGTAAGCAGTTATCGACCCAGGCACAGCAAAAACTGTTGTCCTATCCTTTTCCTGGGAATGTTCGTGAACTGAAATCTGTTATTGAACTGGCCGTGGTTATGGCGGATGAAGACATTATTCATCCCGAACATATCACGGTAAATACTTCAGCAACCATCAGTGATCTGCTGAATTCAGAAAAGACGCTGAAAGAATATGAGATCCAGATCCTGCAACACTTCCTGGACAAATACAATAAGGATGTATTGCTGGTTGCGAAAAAACTGGATATCGGAAAATCTACAATTTACCGGATGATACAGGCCGGAGAACTGAACAATCGTTAAAGCGGAGAAATGATTATGGCAGAGCAGAACCATACTGCACAATATCGAAGTCTGGGTAATCGAAAAGTACTGGTTGTAGAGGATATTGAGATCAATCAATACCTCGCCCGGCATATAATGGAATCCTGGGGTTTTGAAGTTTCAATTGCTGAAAATGGCCGCATAGGCCTGGAGGTCCTGAAACAACGGAATTTTGATTTGGTGTTGATGGATATTCAGATGCCGGAGATGGATGGCATCCAGGCGGCAGCGGAAATCCGCAAGCTGGAAGATCCGGTAAAAGCAACCACACCGATCATTGCCCTGACGGCCAATATCAATACGGCTGAAACCACGAAATATCTTGAGGCAGGCATGAATGATTACCTGTCGAAACCTATTGTCGAATCCATATTATTCCAAAAAATTTCTATGAATATCCGAGAAACCCTTGCCGAACAGGAAGAACTTCCTGAGCTGCTGCACGAAGAAGCGACAGAGCAGCGGCAACGCAGCTACGACCTGAGCCTGATCCGTTCCCTCAGTGGCGGAGATGAAGATTTTGTGCGCAGAATGATTGCGCTTTTTACGGAAACAATTCCCGGTTCAGCCCGTCAACTCGTGGAAGCCTCCGCGGAAGGCCGCTGGTCTGATGTAACAAAAATCGCGCATAAGATGAAGTCGACCATCGATTCCATGGGTATCGCCGCCCTTAAAACCATCATACGGGAAATTGAGTCAAAAAGCAAGAATGGTACAGACACTGCCCGAATTCATGCGCTGGCCTGCCAGGTAGAAGAAACCCTCTCAGCCTGTATCGCGGAGTTACAGGAGGATTTTAACCAATAGGATAATTAGCCCGGTATGCGGGTGATATACTTTTCAATTTCCCTGATCTGCTGAATGATCTGGGGATTTGTGGGTTTCAGGGCTTTGGTTTTTTTGAAAAAGTCTTTTGCAGCCCGGAACTCCCGTTTGTTCATCATGATATTACACATCTGCAGATAGGCTGCAGCCTCATTATCCTTGTCCGGCAGTCCTTTGCGTATAGCCTGGCGGATATAGCTTTCACCCTGCTTAAAATAGCCTTTCTGCATATTGATCATCCCCATTTGCAACAGGTTGGCGCCCTCCACTTCTTTAATCGGCGAACCCAGGTCGATCCCTTTCTTCATAGCAATCTCCGCACCGTCGAAATCCTGCTTCATCATGGCCAATTGCCCTTTAACGGTATAAAATGCGGAACGTATAGGCTTATACAGCAGGTTTGGATACCGGATGCTGTTCACCACGCGTTCAGCGCCTTCAATATCCCCTTCTTCCATATGCACCTGGATGATGCGCAACGGGCCGATAAAAAAATGTCCGGCAATCAGGATCAACCCAATAAGGTATAGGGGAAATGCTGGCCAGAAGCCACTAAAATAATTAACGACTGCACCTCCGAGTATAAGAATAATACCAAGCTGAAGGCGGTATTTGATGATAAAATTGTAAAATTTCATAAGGAGTGCAAAGATAGGAAGATTCGCTGTGCAGGGGCAAATTATTCCGTCCATACCCGCCAGGAATAGCTTTTTGCTATTATGATGCAGGGGCTCAGGGATGCGGTTCGATTACAAGGGGGAGAGCGGCAACCGCACTGGATTGCTCCGGGTAGAGCCCTCGCAATGACGCCCAAACAAGAACAGTTTGGATAATACGGTGAGACTGCAAGCTTCCCGTCATTGCGAGCCGAAGGCGAAGCAATCCAGAAAACAAAACACTTCAATCATTCAGAGAAGCGGAACAGTCCTGGATTGCTTCGGGCAGAGCCCTCGCAATGACGCCCTAATAATAACAGCTTGAATAATACAATGAGACCTGCTGGCTGTTCGTCATTGTGAGCCGGAGGCGAAGCAATCCAGAATAAAATGCACCGCGATGACACAGAGAAGCGGAATAACACTGGATTGCTTCGGGCAGAGCCCTCGCAATGACGCCCTGATAATAACAGCTTGAATAATACAATGAGACCTTCTGGCTTCGTCATTGCGAGCCGAAGGCGAAGCAATCCAGAAAACATTGCACCGCGATGACAACCAGAAGTGGCAACCGTATTGGATTGCTTCGGGCAGAGCACTCGCAATGACGCCCTGATAATAACAGCTTGGAAAATTCGGTGAGACTGCAAGCTTCCCGTCACTGCGAGCCGGAGGCGAAGCAATCCAGAAAACAAAACACCGCAATTACAAGAAGAAGCGGAACAGCCCTGGATTGCTTCGGGCAAAGCCCTCGCAATGACGCCCTGATAATAACAGCTTGGATAATACAATGAGACCTGCTGGCTTTCCGTCATTGCGAGCCGAAGGCGAAGCAATCCAGAAAACAAAACACCGGAATTACACAGAGCATAACAACACTTGATTGCTACGGGCAGAGCCCTCGCAATGACGTACCGCGATGACAAAGTCGTCAGCTGATGTCCCTTGAATACTTCCGTAAAACACTTACTGTTTCAACCGCATGCGCAATTGCTGAATGCGGGCAGGGTTTTCCGGTGTCAGGGTAAAATAAATTTCGATTGATGCCTTTTCACCCTTCAATATAAAGGTTCCGCGAAGATTATTCAGTGCCACCATTTCTCCTGCTTCCCGGATCTTACCGGCTTTGGCAAACAGTTCGCGGGATTCTTTACGAAGCGTATCAATAAAATAATCGAGAAAGAAATTTTCCGCGAACAGCTCCGATTGTTCCGCATTCTTCCAGTCGGGTAAAAAGCGGATCAGCTCATCTTTCCGCTTTTTGAGAATGGCGGATACGCCTATGGGTTCAGGACTTAACCCGGCCAGCCGGATCAGCGTATCCACCGCGCGGATATTCAGCGATCCTGCCGGTGCATAGGTTTGATTGATAAAGGTGATAATGCCGATACCATAGTCGGGAAGCATGCGCCATTCGGTGCCAAACCCTGGAAGACCCCCACTGTGGCCTACTGTTGTAATGCCGCTACAATCTTTTGTCCAGCGCAGACC
>JAEYRC010000220.1 GCA_023409675.1 Bacteroidota bacterium | reverse complement strand
GGCCAGATCCGCCACAAACTCAAGCTCATCGGCCAGAATTTCGGCGCAAATATACGTATTAAAGCGAGTGACAGACGTTTTAAGTTCTTCCTGATCTTCGATCCTGACAGCGATCCGGTCGGTCAGTTCATATCCATTATCTTTTCTGATCTTCTGAATTCGGTTCACCAGTTCGCGGGCCTGCCCTTCCATTTCCAGTTCCGGGGTCAGCGTTATATCCAGTGCAACGGTGAGCGATTCCTTGTTAGCCACCATCCAGCCGGGGATGTCTTCCCCGGTTATCTCCACTTCATGGATTTGTAATATTAAGGGTTCGTTATCAATTAACAAAGTATAGGAAGCTTCTTTTTCCAATTTTGCAATGTCATCCTGCGTAAATTGTTCCAGCGCTTTACTAACCGCTTTCATCCGGCTTCCCAGACGTTTTCCCAACAATACAAAGTTGGGTTTGATACGTTTTTTGATAAAAGTATTTTCTCCGCTCAGGTATTCAACAGATTTAATATTGACCTCATTTAAAATAAGCTCTTCCACCTGTTCGATCTGCTGTTGCATGGCTTTATCCTGAACCGGAATAAGCACCTTTTGCAAGGGTTGACGCACTTTGATGTTCACTTTTTTCCGCAGCGACAGAATCAGCGATGAGATGTCCTGGGCAAGCTGCATCCGCTGTTCAAGTTTAGAATCAATGACTCCCTGATCGGCCTGCGGAAAACGCGTATGGTGTACGGATTGTTCATCGAAGCGGCCGGAGACGGAATTCAGGGCGCGGAAAAGCACATCACTGAAAAAAGGAGAGATGGGGGCCATCAGCCGAAGAACAGTTTCCAGGCATTCGTACAGTGTCTGGTACGCACAGATCTTATCATGACTGTATTCGCCTTTCCAGAAACGCCGACGACATAAGCGTACATACCAGTTGCTCAATTGCTCATCAACAAAATCTTCAATCAGCCTGCCTGCCTGGGTTGGCTCATAATCGTCCATACTTTGCTGCACCTTCAGCTTCAAACTGTTTAGGGCTGAGAGGATCCAGCGGTCAATTTCGGGACGTTCCGCCGTGGCGATGTATTCCTGCCGGAATGAAAACCCGTCGACATTAGCATATAAGGCAAAGAACTGATAGGTATTATAGAGCGTACCGAAGAATTTACGCTGCACTTCCCGGATGCCGGCCAGGTCGAACTTCAGACTGTCCCATGGCGAAGCATTGGTTATTAGGTACCAGCGTGTGGCATCGGCGCCAAGTTCTTCGATGGTTTGAAACGGATCAACCACATTTCCCAGGCGCTTGCTCATTTTATTGCCGTTCTTATCCAGCACCAGTCCGTTGGCTACACAGGTTTTATAGGCGACTGAATCAAACAGCATTACCCCAAGCGCATGCAGGGTATAAAACCAGCCGCGGGTTTGATCAACCCCTTCCGCGATAAAATCGGCCGGAAAGTTCTGTTCAAAGACATCTTTATTTTCAAATGGAAAATGCCATTGGGCATAGGGCATAGCGCCGCTGTCGAACCATACATCCACCAGGTCGGGAACCCGTTTCATCGGCTGGCCGCTGGTGCTGACGAGTATGATATCATCGACATAGGGTTTATGCAGATCGAGTTCACCATCGTGCAGGTAATCCTGATTTAAGCCCAGGGCTTCCGCGGCTTCCTTGATCTTTTCCTTTATCTGAGCGATGGAACCGATAAAGATTTCTTCAGACCCATCCTCCGTTCTCCAGATGGGCAAAGGGGTTCCCCAGTAGCGGCTGCGGCTGAGGTTCCAATCGACCATATTTTCGAGCCAGTTTCCAAAACGACCTTCTCCGGTAGATTTTGGTTTCCAGTTGATGCTTTTGTTAAGTTCCACCATCCGGTCTTTTACCGCGGTGGTGCGGATAAACCAGGCATCCAGAGGGTAATACAATACCGGCTTATCGGTTCGCCAGCAGTGAGGGTAATTGTGTTCGTATTTTTCTATACGGAAAGCGCGGTTTTCTTTCTTCAGTTTCACACAGATGTCAACATTCACGTCGATATAATCGGGATCATCCTTATAATTCTTGACATAACGGTTGCTGAATTCACCCAGTCCGTCAACAAATTTGCCTTCCCGATCAACCAGCGTTAATATGCCGATACCGTATTTTTTTCCTACCCGGTAGTCATCGGCACCAAATGCCGGTGCGGTATGAACTATCCCGGTACCATCTTCTGTAGTAACGAAATCGCCCAGTAATACCCGAAAGGGATCACCTCCGGCAAGTTCAGGGCGGCTGGCTTCATAAGGAAGCAACTGCTCATAGCGGATGTTTTCCAGTGCAGATCCCTGGAAGGTGTTGACTAAGGCCCAGGGAATTTGCTTATCGCCGGGCTGCCAGCTTTCGAAATCCATTCCTTCCTGTTCAGGCTTGAAAAAACTCCCCAGTAGGTCTTTGGCCAGGATAACATTAACCGGCAGATGGGTATAAGGATTAAAGGTTTTAACCAGCGCGTAGGTGATTTTCGGTCCCACGGTAAGCCCGAGGTTGGAAGGCAGCGTCCACGGGGTGGTTGTCCAGGCCAGGAAAAACACTTCATCAGAATTGGTG
>JAEYRC010000105.1 GCA_023409675.1 Bacteroidota bacterium | reverse complement strand
GTGTCACTCAGTTTATTCGCTTCATTGTGTATGCTGACCTTATTCTATGGAAAAACTTTTGATGATATTCTTAACCATACCATATTTCTTGATAGCATAGGTATGGCCACTTCGGCCGCAACGATTTTTATCATCCGCAGGAGAACCCGGCACCTCGATACAAGGTCCATTTACACGATGAAATTGTATCCGCTGATGCCCCTGATCTTCATTGCCGCATATCTGCTGGTGGGTACGGCTATCGCGATCAACACCCCGAAAGCAGCCTGGGTCAGCGCGTTGATTTTCCTTGTGTTTTTCCTGTTGTATTTTCTGCTGCGCTATATAAGCGGCAATAATCCTGAAAAAAAATCATCATGATGTCTTCACGATCCGATTATAAGCCAGTTGATAACGCTGTTGATACATCGCTTTCATATATACTGAATGAACTGGGGGAAGACCGGGAGAATTATTATAACGCCATCGCGCCACCCATCATACAGTCGAGTAATTTTTGCTTTAAGACCGTTGAAGAGTTCCGTAATGCCCTGGCCGATGAATATGACGGTTACCTGTACACGAGAGGAATCAATCCAACCACCGATATCCTGCGGAAAAAACTTGCCGCGCTGGATGGTGCGGAAGACTGCCTGGTATTCATCAGCGGATCCTCAGCAATTTATGCCGCGGTGATGGGGAATGTTCAGGCTGGCGATCACATCGTTTCGGTGCGAAATCCGTATACCTGGGCACAGAAACTGTTTGATAACATTCTGCCTAAATTCGGTATTGCCACAACGTATATTGACGGACGCGATATAGAACAGTTCGAACGTGCCATATTGCCCAATACCCGGATCATATATCTTGAAAGTCCTAATTCGTGGGATTATGCGCTGCAAGACCTGCGTGCGGTGGCAGAACTTGCCCGTGCCGAAGAAATTCTGACGATCTGCGACAACAGTTACTGCGGTCCCTTATACCAGCGGCCCCTGGAAATGGGCATCGACATGGTGCTACAGTCGGCCACCAAATATATTGGCGGCCACAGCGATGTGGTTGCGGGAGTATTATCGGGAAGAATGGAGATGATGAAAAAGATCTTCATGAATGACCTGTTGAATATGGGCAATGGGATTTCTCCTTTCAATGCCTGGTTGCTGCTGAGGGGACTGCGAACACTGCCGGTGCGGATGGAACGCATTCGCAGCACTACCATGCAGGTCATGCAATTTTTGAAAACGCATCCGCGGGTAGAGAAAATGCTCTTTCCCTTTGATCCCGATTTTGAGCAGTACGAGCTGGCCAAAAGCCAGATGAGCGCGGCCTGCGGTCTGATGACTATCGTTTTAAAAGTGGAGCAGATGAGCGATATCATTCGTTTTTGCGAATCCCTCCAGCACATGTTTATGGCCGTGAGCTGGGGTGGGCACGAAAGCCTGATCATTCCCCGCTGTGTTTCTCTCGATCCGGCAGCATTCGATGCCGCCGATCCTGCGCACCGTATGGTACGGATCTATACCGGCCTTGAAGACCCTGGCTACCTGATAGCCGACCTGCAACAGGCACTTGATAATATATAAAGAAATCGCCGCAGGGTTTGGGCTTCAGGATCTATACCTTATTTTTACCGTCATAAAACGGTCACCGCTTATCATTTTCATCATATCCGGCCCGGCTATTTAATCTATTTTTGACCAATGCACATAAGAATACTAACCTGCTTACTGCTGCTGACAGCATATGGTTTCACTGTAACAGCACAAGACAAGTGGGATCTTACCCGGGCTGTTGAATATGCTCTTGAAAATAATATCTCTGTAAAACAAACGGATATTCAGGCCAGGCTTGCCGCGCTTACGCATCACCAGAGTCGCCTGAACCGGCTGCCGACAGCTTCATTGTCAGGCAACTTCGGTGTAAACTCCGGGCGGGCCATTGACCCCACCACCAACCTGTTTACCACAGATCAACTGTTGTTCAGCGGTATGAATTTCAATTCGGGCATGACCGTTTTCAACTTTTTCAGCCTGAAACATTCTATTGAAGGTAACCGGCTTGAGCTGGAAGCCGCCAACAAGAATATTGAAAAGATCAAAAATGATGTTGCCCTTAATGTGGCGACTGCCTACTTGCTGATTCTGGTGGCTATCGAGCAGGAAAAGGTGGCGGATCTGTCGGTAAAGCTGACCCTCCAGAATATGGAGAATACCCGTAGCCGGGTGGAAGCCGGCGCCTTACCGGAACTGAATTTAGCCGAACTGGAAGCTCAGCTTGCCCGCGACAGCACTGCCCTGATCACGGCCGGCGCTACCGTTCGTACAAATATTCTGCAGTTAAAGGCCATTTTAAACCTCGATGCTGCTACTCCCTTTGATGTGGAAACTCCACCCCTGGACATGATTCCGGTGTTGCCTATCGGAGAACTTCAACCGGAAGGCATTTATAATGAAGCGCTGATAAACCTGCCGCAGCAGGAAGTGAATAACCTGCGCATTGAAGCGGCCCGGGCTTTTGTGAAAGCGGCCCGCGGACAAATGTATCCATCGCTATCCTTATTTGCCGGAATGGGTACACAGTACTCCAATAACAAAATATATCAGCCCGGGCAGCCAGTTTTTACCGGCAACTATGAGCAGACCCAGGCTAAGGTGAATATCAATAACCAGGATTATTTCATCCAAACCCCTGTATTCAGCAATCCGATACCTACAGGATACCGGATTGCCGTAGGCACACAGCTCCGGCAGAATTTCCGGCAGAACATCGGCTTATCGCTCAACATTCCGCTGTTCAATAATGGCGTTGCCCGAACTCAGTGGGAGCGCAGCAAACTGAATGTATCATCACTGGAATTAACGAAGGAGCAGGATCTGCAGACCCTGAAACAGAATATTTATACCTCCTATAACGATGCGGTAGCTGCCATTCAGAAATTCAACGCGGGAAGAAAAGGTGTGGAAACCGCAGAGAAAGCCTACAACTTCGCGCAAAAACGCTATGAGCTTGGTCTGCTCAGTACAATTGACCTGCTGACCAACCAGAATAACCTCAACAGAGCCCGGGTGGAACTGTCGCAGGCGCAGGTGGATTATGTTTTCCGCCTGAAACTTCTTGAATTCTATAAAGGACAGGGCCTGCGTTTACGCTGATCCTTCCACGTTAATAATGAACAACCCTTATCATAATAACCTACTGCAATGAATAAGAAAGTTTTATGGATTATAATCGGCCTGGTATTACTGATCGTGCTGCTGATCTTCCTCAAAAAAGCCGGTGTAATTGGCGAGGAAGAGGGAACCAGAGTGGCAACGGAACAGGTTACCCGAAAAACCATCATCGAAACGGTTAATGCCAGTGGAAAGATCTATCCTGAAATTGAGGTGAAAGTAAGTCCCGATGTATCCGGTGAAATTGTTGACCTGATGGTGATGGAAGGCGACAGTGTAAAAAAAGGCCAGATACTGGCCCGCATTTATGCAGATATTTACCTGAGCCAGCGCGATCAGGCATCTTCTTCCGTAACCCAGCAGCAGGCTATTGTTGAAAACAGCAGAGCGCAATTGCAAAGCCTTGAGGCAGCCCGCGATCTGGCCAAAAAAACTTTCGACCGCCAAAAGCAACTGCTCGATGAAAAGGTGATATCCCGCGCGGAATTCGAGCAGGCTGAAAATGCTTTGCTGACCGCGGAGGCGAATTATAATGCCGCGCTTCAAAGTATCCGCTCGGCACAGGCCCAGGTTGCCGGAGCAAGGTCTAACCTCGAAAGAGCCAATAAAGACCTCAGTCGCACCGTAGTGCTGGCTCCCATGGATGGGGTGGTGTCTCTGTTGAATGTAAAGAAAGGCGAGCGCGTGGTAGGTAACTCAATGATGGCCGGTACGGAAATGATGCGCATTGCCGATATGGGCCGGATAGAAATACGGGTAGATGTTGGGGAGAATGATATCCCGAAAGTGCAGATTGGTGATTCCGCGATAATAGAAGTTGATGCCTACAGTAACCGCAAATTCAAAGGAATTGTTACCCAGATCGCCAGCAGCAGCGCGAACCTGGGGCAGGCTGCGGCTACATCGGTGAATGATGTGACCAATTACAAGGTGTATATTCTTATTCTGCCCGATTCGTATAAAGACCTCATTGATCCTGATAATATGCGCCGGTTTCCATTCCGCCCTGGAATGACGGCCAGCGCAGATATTCAAACCCATACTAAGCCCAATGTACTTGCTGTTCCTATCAATGCCGTAACCACCCGTGAAAAGGGTGAAGATAATGTTCCTGCCAGCCAGCAGGATGTTCCGGAAGAAGAGGGTATGCAGCAGGAAGTTCGTGAATCCGTGTCTGCCGACCTCGATGAAGTGGTGTATGTAGTGGATTCGACGACCAATATGGTACGGAAAGTAGTGGTGAGAACCGATATTCAGGACATTAATTACATTGAAGTGCTGGGTGGGCTGAAAGAGGGCGAGCAGGTAGTGGTAGCGCCGTACAACATCATCAGCAAGGTATTAAAAGATGGCATGAAGGTAAAAGTGGTTCCGAGAGATAAACTGTTTGAAGCCACCAAGTCGAACTAGATCAAATGTTTTCAGTAACCTGAAGAACAGCAAATAATGATTCCCGGAGTAATTGGAAGCGGAACCTGGGCTACGGCATTGGTTAAATTATTAACCGATAACGGGCAAAAGATCAACTGGTGTGTACGGTCGGAAGCCATTATTCAGCACCTGAAGCAGCGGCATCATAATCCATCCTACCTCAGCTCAGTGTATTTCGACACCGGTTTGCTGAACCTGAATACGGATGTGGCGGAAACCATACGCCGGTCAGACCTGTTGGTAATTGTGGTGCCTTCGGCATATGTTCCGGAAACATTATCCGGGCTACCCCGCGATACATTTCGTAATAAACAGGTTTTGTCGGCCATAAAAGGCATTCTTCCCTATAATAATCTGCTGCTTAACGATTACCTGAAACTGTTTTTTGATCTTCCTATGGATGATTATTTTACGGTTATGGGTCCCTGCCATGCTGAAGAAGTGGCCTCCGAAAAGCTGTCTTATCTTACCTTTTCGGGTATGGATACCCGTAAGGCAGAAAATATAGCGTCATTATTCAGCACTGAAGCGTTGAATACGGTGGTGAATAACGATGTGATCGGCGTGCAATATGCCGCTGTGCTGAAAAATATATATGCCCTTGGCGCGGGTATCGCGCATGGTCTTGAATACGGCGATAATTTCCTCAGTGTACTCATAGCGAATTGCGCTGATGAAATGGCGGGTTTTCTGAACAAATCCGGGGTATCTCATCCGGAGTTGATGAAAGCCCGTAAATCGGGCAGCCTGGAAGATCACCATAAGCCCAATTATGCAGCTTCCGTTTACCTTGGTGATCTGCTGGTGACCTGTTATTCGCTGTTCAGCAGGAATAGAACCTTTGGCAACATGATCGGAAAGGGCTATTCGGTACGCACCGCACAGCTTGAAATGAATATGGTGGCGGAGGGCTATAATGCCAGTAAATCGATCTGGCAGATCAATAAAACCATTGGCGCCGAAATGCCGATCGCGGAGGTCATCTACAAAATTCTTTGGGAAAATCTTCCCCCACATACTGGCTTTCTCGAAATTGAAAAAACGCTTATTTGATTAATCCTTTCTGGCGGTTTAAGGCGATTTATTGTGAATTCTTAAATTTATTGTTCTCGTAGATTAAAATCTTCAAATTTTTTTATTTTTTATACTTAAAGTTTTGTGAAAATCATAAATTCAAATATTTCTTTTTCACCAAAACTAACTGTAGAAATGAAAAAATTATCCATTGTGATAACTGTGCTGTTTATCACCCTGCAGGGATTTGCCCAGCGGGTTATAAATGGACAGGTATCAGATCAGGCCGGGGATCCCATTCCCGATGTCTCCGTAGTTGTTAAAGGAACAAATACCGGAACTACTACCGGACCAAATGGTGCATTTTCCCTGAACCTACCCGCAGGCGCCAGAATTCTGGTATTCTCCTCTGTCGGATTGAATAGTCAGGAAGTAGCCATCGGAACTCAAAATGTTATCAACGTTACCATGGAACGAACCACTACCGACCTCGATGAAGTGGTCATGGTGGCCTATGGTTCTGTAAAACGTTCCGATTTTACAGGCTCTGCGGCGCAGGTGTCGGGAAAAAGTCTTGAAAACCGGCCAATTTCAAATGCCCTTAATGCTCTGGTCGGTGCTGCTCCTGGTGTGCAAACCACTACTCCCAGTGGTGCGCCGGGCTCCAGTCCGGGCATCGTCATCCGTGGATTTGGTTCTTATTCTCTTTCCAGCGGTCCTCTCTACGTAGTTGACGGGGCCATTTATGATGGAGGGTTTTCCAATATAATCCCCGAAGACATCGAGTCGATCACTGTGCTGAAAGACGCTTCTACTACCGCACTGTATGGATCAAGAGGTGCCAATGGTGTGGTAATGATTACGACAAAAAAAGCTGCCCGTGGCCGTCAGTCGCTGCAGTTCAAAGTGCAAACCGGCGTTTCCAATCCGGCAATTCCAAGATACAATACAGTATCTAC
>JAEYRC010000084.1 GCA_023409675.1 Bacteroidota bacterium | reverse complement strand
CTTTACCTGCTTCCCCTTCTTTAAGGTAATGGGTCATATCTGTTTCCACAAATCCCGGCGCGATCGCGTTACAGCGGATATTACGGCTGCCGACTTCATGCGCTATGGATTTGGTGAAGCCGATTATACCCGCCTTGCTTGCTGCATAACTGCTCTGACCGGCATTTCCACGCATTCCGATAATGGAACTCATGTTAATAATAGATCCTTTTCTCGCCTTCATCATCGGACGGATCACCTGTTTCGTCATGTTGTACACACTCCTGAGGTTTACATCCATCACTTCATCCCATTGCTCAGGAGTCATGCGCAGCAATAAATTATCTTTTGAAATGCCGGCATTATTAACACAAATATCCACTGTACCAAATTCCTTCACCACATCAGCAACAAAGCTTTCGCACTGTGCAAAATCACCGGCATTGGAGCGGTACGCTTTGGCTGTTCCGCCTGCAGTCCGAACCTTCTCTTCAATCGCGGCCGCCTTTTCAGCGCTGCTTTCACTCACATAGGTGAAGGCTACCTGCGCGCCTTCAGCAGCGAGTTTCAATACGATCGCTTCACCAATACCTCTTGCCGCTCCTGTAACAATAGCCACCTTTCCTTTTAGTAATTCCATAGTATGTTCTTTAACAAATTATAAACTCAGATGAATAATAAAACCAGCGTAACATGAATGATCCGGTACACTATAAAGATCACGATGGTCTGCCAGATCAAAAATAGAACAGATTTCAGAATGATCCACAGATACTTTTCCTTATAGAAACGCCGGAATGCAATGATACAAAAGCAAAACAATGCGCCTGCAACCAACCACCCCATAACCGGATCATTCAGCTCTAAACCGGTTGTCCCATTCATCAGGTTGTCAATTCCACGGAAAATTTTGTCGAACAGGGGGAGAATAAAGAATGACAAAAAAATAAAAAAAGTATTCAGTTCAGCAGAGAGGGTCATATGATCATAGAAATACCGGCGCGATTTCCTGAACAATATCGATAACACTAAAGCGCATAAAGGGATGATGATCAGCAGCAGTGGTTTAGCTACGGTTGGCGCTATCCGCGCATAATCTGCCGCCAATGCCGACATATCCGCACTGCTTTTCAATTTATATTGTACCATTGGCTGGAGCAATGGTGCATAGATATGGGACAAATGACTTTCAAGCGACATATTTAACCCCTGCAACAGCGGAAACAACAAATAAAGGATCACCCCGATGAGAAAGAGGTTGAGTGGCGGGAAATACTTTTTTCGCACGCCCCGGCATATTTCCATAGATAAAAATCCCGGTCGACGGAACACCAGCACAAAACTTTTCAGAAACTTATTATCAAGATGCGTGAGAAAATGAAGTGTATGCCCTATAAAATGTCCGAAGGTTTTTTCATGATCATCATATACCTTTTCTCCGCACTGGTTACAATAATTACCGGTGAAGGCATTTCCACATCCAAGGCAGTGTTGGTATACTTTCATTCGTATAAACGATGCAATGAGTAAATGTTACTTTTACCCAAGATACAAATACCAATGATTTTCTGTATTATGATTTACCGGCGATCGCCAGTATTTCTTCCAGATGGGTGCGGTCGTTGCTCAGGCGGGGAACCTTGTGCTGACCACCCAGCTTGCCCTTACTTTTCAGCCACTGGCTGAATACGCCTTCTTTAATGGCATGAACCACGGGCAAGCCCAGGGCAATATCTTTATAGCGTTTGGCCTCATAGTCGCTGTTCTGTTCTTTAAGACCCTTATCGAGTTCTTCTACAAACAAAGAAAAATCTTCAGGCGCTTTCGAAAACTCGATAAGCCATTCATGGGCACCATTCCGCTCATCACTGAAATAGACCGGCGCGGCCGTATAATCATTCACTATAGCGCCGGTATTTCTGGAAGCGATCGCTATCGCCTTATCCGAATTATCAATGATCAATTCTTCTCCAAAGGCGTTGATATAACTTTTCAGGCGTCCGCTTACAATGATCCGGAACGGATTCAATGAAATAAACTGTATCGTATCACCCAATACATAACGCCATAGCCCGCCATTAGTACTGATGATCAGCCCGTAATTTTTTCCTTCTTCCACTTCCGACAATTGAAGGGTTCTCGGGTTTTCTTTTCCATATTCCTCTACCGGAAGAAATTCCATAAAGATGCCATGATCCACAAACAGCAGCATCCCTTCATCACCCGGACGTTCCTGGGCAGCTATAAACCCTTCACTGGCATTATAAGTTTCCAGATAATTGATCGGTTTCCCGATCAGCCGGTGAAACTGCTCACGGTAAGGCGTAAACGAAACTCCGCCATGCATATACAGTTCCAGTCCGGGCCATACCTCCGCCATAGTTTTCTTTCCGGTCATCTCCAGAATCCGTTTAAACAACACCAGGGTCCAGGTGGGAACGCCGGAAATGGAGGTAACATTTTCCTTAATGGTTGTTTCGGCCAGCTTTTCAATTTTGGTTTCCCACTCATCCATCAGGGCTATACTCAGCTCAGGCGTGCGCAACCATCCGCCCCAAAAAGGCGCGTTCTGCAGCAGTACCGCGCTGAGATCGCCATACTGAACATCTTCATTAACCTGGTTGATGGTATGGCTTCCGCCGATCACCAGGCCCTTACCGGTAAGCAGGTCAGATTCGGGATTGAAGTTATAATACAGGGTGAGCACATCTTTGGCAGCCTTATAATGCCCATCCTGGAGCGACTCATCCGTTACGGGAATAAATTTGCTCTTATCGCTGGTGGTGCCGGAACTTTTGGCAAACCATGAAGCAGGTGTATTCCACAATAGGTTTTCTTCTCCATCAAGCATCCGTTGGATATAGGGCTTCAGATCATCGTATTCATGCAGCGGCACCCGTTCTTTAAACTGTTGCAGGCTGAAGATCGTGGAAAAGTTATGCAGCTTACCGAATTCGGTGTATTGCGCTGAGGAGATCAGATCCTGCAGAATTTCGCGCTGCGAATCTTCCGGATGTGTTTTCCAGCCCTCAATGCGCCAGAGACGCATTCTGGCTAAAGAGGATATGGCGGGTGACAATAATCTCACGGCTGTAATAAGGATTAATAAATTCGAAATAATTTATACGGTACCGGTATCCTGAATTTCACCGGGCGGTATTCTTCTGCCTCCCGCCTCCTCACTTCTGGCTTCTTCGTGTAAGTAATCTTTTCGTTTGAGCACGAAATTCCGGCCCAGGTACAAACGGCGAACCTGTTCATCATCGGCAAGTTCTTCAGCGGTGCCATGTTTAAAGATTTTTCCATCAATAAGCAGGTAGGCCCGGTCGCAAATGGATAAGGTTTCATTTACATTATGATCTGTAATAAGTATGCCAATGTTCCGGTATTTCAATCGCGCTACGACCGACTGAATATCTTCTACGGCAATGGGATCCACTCCGGCAAAGGGCTCATCGAGCAGAATAAATTTTGGATCTACTGCCAGCGCCCGGGCGATCTCTGTTCTGCGGCGTTCGCCCCCGCTAAGTGAATCGCCGGTATTTTTGCGAACATGATGGAGGCGGAACTCATCCAGCAATTCCTCCAGCTTTTCGCGTTGCTGCCGGCGGCTGAGCTTTGTCATCTCAAGTACCGCGAGAATATTATTCTCTACACTCAATCGCCTGAATACACTGGCTTCCTGGGGAAGATATCCAATGCCCATCTGCGCCCGTTTATACATGGGCAGACGGGTAATTTCCTGCTGATCGAGGTAAACAACTCCTTCGTCGGGCTTTATTAATCCCACGACCATATAAAAGGTGGTGGTCTTCCCCGCTCCGTTTGGGCCCAGCAGGCCCACGATCTCGCCCTGCCGAACGGTGATGGAAACATTGTTCACCACCGTTCGGCTGCTGTATGTCTTAATAAGATTCGTGGTTATGATCTCGCTGCGCACATCCTATGGTTTTAGCAAAAATACCGGAATGAATTCATTTTATTCCCGGCAGCGTCAATTTATGCCTGCTTGTTAATCAGAATCCCTGCCTTAAGTTTGCAGCAATTTTCTCCAAATGAAAGTAATCGACCATATCCGCCAGGCCAAAGACACCCTGATCTCTTTTGAGATCCTTCCTCCACTGAAAGGAAAGACGATCAACTCCATCTATGAACACCTTGACCCGCTGATGGAGTTCAAGCCGGCGTTTATTAATGTTACTTATCACCGGAGTGAACATGTATTCAAGAAGAAGGCCGATGGCACCTTTGAGAAAGTGGAGGTTAGAAAACGGCCCGGCACGGTAGGTATCTGCGCGGCGATTATGAACTACTATCATGTCGATGCCGTTCCCCACCTGATATGCGGGGGATTCAACAAGCGGGAAACGGAAGACGCGCTGATCGACCTGAACTTTATTGGTGTCGACAATGTACTGGTGCTGCGTGGTGATGCCGCCCGTAATGAAACGAATTTTGAGCCTGAACCCGATGGCCACCGCTATGCTATCGACCTGATGAAACAGGTGGTGAACCTCAACAACGGAATTTACCTCGAAGAAGATATCCGTGATGGCTTCCGAACTAAATTCAGCATTGGCATTGCCGGCTACCCTGAAAAACATTTTGAAGCCCCGAATATGGATGCGGATATCCGCTATCTGAAAGCGAAGGTGGATGCGGGAGCTGATTATATTGTAACCCAGATGTTCTTCGACAACCAGAAGTTTTTTGATTTTGAAAGGAAATGCCGTGAAGCGGGTATTGATGTTCCGATAATACCAGGTCTGAAACCGCTGACTTCCAAAAAACAATTGTCGATCATTCCCAAAACCTTTCATGTCGATATCCCCAACGACCTGAGTGTTGAGATCATGAAGTGTAAGGAAGATGCGGATGTGGAAGCTGTGGGCGCGGAATGGCTGCTGCAGCAATCAAAGGAATTGAAAGCTTATGGCGTACCGGTGCTGCATTATTATACACTGGGTAAATCGAAAGTGATCTGGAATGTGGTGAGCAATCTTTAATAACAGTTGCTCTGCTCATTGCTAAACCATAGGCTCAGCCGAAAGACGCGTATGTAATTTTATTATCCAGAAACCTATTCAAGAGTGGCAAGCAGTTCATCCAATACGGGCTGATTGATCTTAACGGGATATTTTTTTGTGAGCTCCGCCATCCATTGTTGCTCCAGATATTCCTGATAATCACTGATCACCATGCCCCGGGCTTCCTCAAAACTTTTCTGATCCTTTCCTTTATACAAACGGATTACATATATAAAGTTCAGTAATCCCTGTTCCGGATCTTTTAGCGGCGCTGAATAGGTACCTGCACGGAATCCTCCGGCGGGCGCTGCCGGAAGTTGCGAAAATTCATAGCGCCCTGAATCGGCCCGAATTCGCCCGTTATAATTGTCAGAAAGAAATTTCCAACCTGATCGGTCTTTGGCCAGTTCGGTTTTCACCACCTTAACCAGGCTGTCATCATCAACCTGGAATACCAGTGCATCCGCCCCCGCATCCCAGATATAAGCTGATTTGTTTTGATCATAATAGCGCTTCAATCCGACACTATCGTTCAGCGCAGCTTCCCATACATTGCGTTGCATAACCTCGAAGAGCAGGTTTCCATCGCTGAACTCACTTAATAATTGACTGAATGAAGGATTCAGTTCCTCCAGGTGTTCCTGATAATACCGGATAGATCGATTTTCGATAAAATCGGTTAAAGCCGATTCAATCTGATGGCTGGTATTTAAATTCGTATTCCCCCGGAGCATTTCAATCATTTCTGACCAGTCTGCAAAAGTGTATACTTCATCCTGTAATTTAAAAAGCGGCGTTTCAGGCTTTAAGGAAGAACTTTCGCCTGCATTCTCTCTGCCGGCAAGCATACGGGTGATACGATAAAATTCTTTCCGGTCGAAATCATATGCCTGGTACCCTGCCTGCTGATGAATGGTTTTAACCAGCGCTTTACGGGCTACTTCCATAATTTCATGGTTGGATCGCACCCTGTCTTTCATCTCATTAAAATCCGAATCTTTATTCAGTGCGGGTGCCGGGAGATGTTCAAGCCGTTTGATGATATGGTAACCGAAAGCCGTTAATACCGGCGCGGAAATAGCACCATCCTGCTTAAGCGAAAAGGCAGCTTTTTCAAAAGCCGGGTCATAAACACCCGGGCCAAATGGCTCCAGCGCTCCGCCATCATTGAACGTGTAATGGTCATCGCTGAATTCTGCGGCAGCGCGGGCAAAGTCAAGCCCGTCCTTTAAAAGATTATGTATTGAATCCGCATAATGGCGAATGCTGTCCCGTTCAACCGCTGTAATTTCAGGCGGAAAAGCAAGATGGATATGGGCAACCCGCATCCTGCCGACTGCCGGCCGTTCAGCTACATTTTTAAAAATATGAAAACCCTGTTCCGAGCGAAAGGGAGCAGAGAATTTACCCACCGAAAGTGAATAGGCCACCGTTTCGAATGCATAGGGAAGGGATAACGCGGTGATATAACCGATATTTCCGCGATTCGACTTCACCTCAGGATCATCGGAGTACTCCAGGGCCACTTTAGTGAAGTCCGTGCCTTTCTGCAATTCCGCATATGCCCGGGAAGCCTTTTCCTCCGCGGCTTTAATTCCCTCTTCAGTATTAAAATCCCCCGCTATAAAAATATGCGCAAGCTGGATGTCCTTTTGCGCATGGAGCAGCATTTCCCGGGTCAGCATGTCAATACTCGCCTCATCATTCAGGTAAGAAGAAACCATTTGTTCCCTGAAATTTCGCAGGTCATCCGCAAGCTGCGGCAGGGTATCGAGCTGCATATCTTTCGCTGCCTGCACCTTGATGCGGAATTCCGAATACAGCTTTAGATAATTCAGCAAGGCCTGACGGGTGATCTTTTCACCCTGTTGATTCTTTGAAAATGCCTCAAGAAATGCTGCTTTTGATACCTGTTTATCTCCATAGGAAAATAAGGTCTGGGCAGAAGTGAGCTGAAAACATCCCAGTAATACGACCAGTATTCCTGCTATTTTACCTGAACGCATAGGGGTTATTTAGAGTTTTTTTTGAGGTTGATCACATCGTCAAGTTGCAGATAGGAAAGTTTCTTAGCAATGATGCGTTTATCCTTATCCAAAAGGTATAGCGCCGGGGTCATGTATACATCGTATAGCTGACGGAAATTGGGCCTGCCGGCTTTTTCCTCCAGTGATGCCTGCTCGGGTGTCTGGTACACATGTGTCCAGTGTTGCAATTTGTTATCATTGATGAATTTTGTCCACTCTGTATTGGGACCATCAACCTTAACCGCATAGATCTTCACCCCTTCATTTTTCCATTTTGCATTATAGATGGAATCTACTTTTGGTAAAACCTCCTTGCAATGCCCGCAGGTGGGATCCCAGAATACCACCACGGTGTAGTCGGCTTTCACATTGTATAAGGGTGTTGAAGTTCCTGCAAGGGTAACCATATCCAGATTAGCAGCCGGCTGACCGATCAGGTTGGCCATCAGGCTATAGGCACGCTTATCGAGGTAATCGCGGTAATTGCTGGTGAAGAAGGGTGTCATCCCCGTATTGATATATTTTTCAAACAGGTGCACAAATACGGCATCCTGCCCCATATACTGCGGGTTAACGTATTTCTGTACAAAGTGTACGATCAGAAACTGAAACATTTCCGGGGCTGAACGCGCATACAGCAGCATATAATCAATTTCAGCGATCACTGAATCCGGGTCTGGATTAACCAGGTCGCGGTAATATTTTTCCAGCTTCGCCTCAAAAAAAGGAGTTCGCAGCAGGCGTGCATCATCGAAGGATATGCCGTTCCAGTACGCCTGCTTATAGACATTAAATGCAAAGGCCGAGTCGTACTTACCGCCGGGATGCATGGAAGCCGGAGGAACCTGCGGCTCCTTCATGGCTTTGAAGAGCAGCGACAAAAAACCTTCCGGATCCGCATCGATGATGCTGTCACGATAGGCCTGCAATTTCTGCGTTAAGGAACGGGCTATAGCGTTCATGGTTTCTGCTTCCTGAGGATCCTGCGCTTTCTCCGCAGTTTCTTTCAGGTTATTGATCTCACGGCCTGTAGTAGCCGAAAATGCGGCATATTGCTGAAACTGCTCATTGATCTTCGATCCGCTGAAGCGCACACTTTGCTGGATGGATGCCCTGTTGGCCTCAATGGAAAAATCCTGATCGTCATCGATCAGCAGTTCAAAAAGAATTTCCTTTTGCGCCGATACCACGAAATAGATCCCTCCCGGCAATGCGGTATCTCCTTTGAAGGTGGCCACCGATTGTTCATTGACCAGCGCGCTGTCGGCCAGCGCTTTCTTATTACCATAGTAATAGCCCAGGTAGAGAATTTCGTTTTTTACGGGAGTGAGCTTCACGGAAATTGAATAGCCCTGCGCAAACCCTTTACCCACAGCAGCACTTAAAAACAGCACAAAAAGACTTTGGAGAAAATATCTGTTCATATCCACATTCAGATTAAAATATTCCGCGGCAGGTTGCCTCAACATCCCGAATATCCGAAAAATAGCAGCTCAAGGTATAAATTTAACCCCAAAATCCACAGTGGCATTGGGTGCGCAGGTATAAATCCGGCCCTTCATGTATCGGGCAAAAAAAAGGCGGCCAATCAGCCGCCCAAACCAGGTTTGATCTGCTCCGATTATTGTTGTGCAGGCTGAGTTACAAATGCCGCATTGATATTGATCTCAACTTCCTTAGCCACTACCAGTGATCCGGCTTCTGTAGCGCGATCCCACTTAAGGTTATAATCAAAACGATTAATGGTAGCTTTCGCCTTAAAGCCGGCTTTCGTTCTACCCCTGTCGGTGGTATTACCCAAATGGGTAACCTCAAACACTACCGGTTTTGTGATATCCCGGATGGTAAGATTACCGCTAAGCTGATATTTATTTCCACCCACCGGTTTCATGGAGGTACTCTGGAAAGTCATGGTCGGATAGGTTTCCGCATTGAAAAAGTCATCTGATTTCAGGTGCTTGTCGCGGTTTTCACTATTAGTATTAATAGAGGTCACATCCACAGTAAAATTTACTTTGGCATCGGAAAAATCCGCGGCATCGCTTTCCATCTTTCCTTCAAACTTATTGAAGCTGCCATCCACTTCGGAAACCACCATATGGGTAACCGTGAATTTTACATTGGAGTGTCCGCGGTCGAGTGTCCACACCTTAGCTGCCTGGCTGTTATTGCTGTATACATACTCCGAAACAGTTGTTATTGGACGAAATGCCGTTGATAATGCAAGCGAGGCAAGCACAGCGGCTGATAAGAAGAGACTTTTTTTCATTTTACTTGTTTAATGTTATGACAACAATAAAAATAGGCATTTTTATCAATCGGGAACGTGGATATTTCGGCAGCATAGTGATCTTTTTGAACTATTGAACCGGATTGTTCACCCTAAATTTTAATGGCAAAGCCTATATTTAATGCAAAATCAGAAAAATGCGTTTATTCCTTCTACCTGTACTCGTCTTGTTTCTGCAGGGAACCATTGCCCAGCAGGTTCAACTCAGCACCCATTTGTCGGGGTTAAAAGCCCGTTCTATTGGCCCCGCGGGCATGAGCGGCCGTATTACGGCTATCGATGCGGTGCATGATAATCCTAACATCATTTACCTGGGCGCCGCTTCGGGTGGTGTATGGAAAACCGAAAATGGCGGAGCTAAATGGACACCGGTTTTCGATGAGCAACCCATTCAGAATATTGGCGCCATTGCTATTCAGCAGGATAATCCGGCTGTGGTATGGGTAGGCACCGGCGAGGGCAACCCGCGCAATTCGGTGAATCTTGGAGAGGGCATGTACAAAACCCTTGATGGTGGTAAAACCTGGAAGCGCGTTGGACTGGAAAAAACCAAAAATATTCACCGGGTGATCATTCATCCCGGCAACCCGGATATTGTTTATGCGGGAGCCATAGGAAATCCGTTTGCCAGCCATCCCGAACGCGGCGTTTTTAAAACGACCGATGGAGGAGAAAGCTGGAAGAAGATCCTGTTCACCACCGACAGCGCGGGCATCGGTGATATGGTGATGGATCCGGTAAATCCCAACAAGCTCTTCGCTGCCATGTGGTCGCACCGGCGTACGCCCTACAGCATGCATAGCGGCGGAACCGGAAGCGGATTTTACGTAACCCTTGATGGCGGCGCTACCTGGAAGAAGCTGGGTAAGGAAAACGGTCTGCCTGCCGGGGATTACGGAAGGATCGGCGTAGCGATTTCCCGCAGCAACCCCGATGTGGTTTACGCGCTGATTGAGGCTACCAAAAACGGCTTATATAAAAGTACCGATGGTGGAAATTCATGGTCGCTGATCAATGACAACCCGCAATGGGTGACCAACAGGCCATTCTATTTTCAGGATATTGCCGTTGACCCTGTGAATGAAAATCGCTTATGGTTGATCTATCAGATGATCGCGAAAAGCGAGGACGGCGGTAAAAATTTCGATGTGATCATACCGTATAATGGTATTCATCCCGATCATCATGCCTTCTGGATAAGTCGTGACGGGAAATTTATCGTTGACGGAAATGATGGCGGTATCGGCATAACCCGTGATGGAGGAAAGAACTGGATCTTCGATGAAAAACTACCGGTGGGTCAGTTCTATCATATCAATGTTGACAATGAAATTCCCTATAATGTAATGGGTGGTATGCAGGACAATGGAAGCTGGCGCGGACCAGCCTATACCTGGGTGAGTTCGGGAATCAAAAATTATTACTGGGAAAATCTTTGGGGCGGAGATGGTTTCGATGTTATGCCCGATGCTGAAGACGCCAATTGGGTATATGCGATGAGCCAGGGCGGCAATGTGGGTCGGTATAATGTTCAAACGGGTGAACGCTGGAACATCAAACCCAGCACCACCGATCTGTCGAACCAGTATCGGTTCAACTGGAACGCCGCTATGGCGCAGGATCCATTCGATAAAAAGACTATATACTTTGGCAGCCAGTACCTGCATAAGAGCACGGATAAGGGCATTAGCTGGTCGGTGATCTCTCCCGACCTGACCACGAACGACAGCGTGAAGATGGACCAGACCAATAACGGAGGTTTGTCGGTGGATATCACGGCTGCAGAAAATTTCTGTACCCTTATAACCATTGCCCCCTCAGCGGTTGAACAAGGGGTAATCTGGGTAGGAACGGATGACGGGAATGTTCAGCTTACCCGCGATGACGGTAAGAGCTGGACCAATTTCCGTGGAAAGATCAAAGGATTTCCTGAGGGCGCTTATGTGCACCAGATCACGGCATCAAAACACCGTGCAGGGGAAGCCCTCGTTTCGGTTAACGATTACCGTAGGGGCAATATGGCGCCTTATGTTTTCCGCACAACCGATTTCGGAAAAACCTGGACCCGTATCGTTGATGAACAGAAGATAACCGGCTATGTGATGTGCGCGTTGCAGGATCCGGCAGAACCCAATCTCCTTTTTGTAGGATCTGAGCAGGGTTTATGGGTTAGTCTGGATAATGGTAACAGCTTTCAGCAATTCAAGAATGAGTTTCCTTCGGTGTCCACATTCGATCTGGCCATTCAGGAACGGGAAGCGGACCTGGTGATTGCCACCTTCGGACGTGCCATTTATATTGTGGATGATATCCGGCCCCTGCGTACTTTGGCTTCCAACAAAGGGCAATTACCGGCAAAATTTATGGCTTTTCCGGCGGGAACAACCTACCAGGCGCAATTCCGTAGCGCACCGGGCTATGACTGGAGCAACTGGGGATTGTACGATGGTGAGAATAAAGGTCGCGGAGCGGGTGTCACTTACTATCTGCCGGCTTCAGCAAGGTCGAATCCGGCGAGAAAAGACTCAGTTCATGTGGCGATATACAACAGTAATAACGAGTTGGTGCGGAATTTAATCTGGATGGCCGACAGCGGGATGAACCGTCATTACTGGCAGATGGAAGAGAATGGTGTGCGCGGACCAGGCTCGCCCAAACCCCGCCCGGGAGCTATGCCCCCACGAGGCAGCCAGGCGCTTGCCGGCACCTATAAAGTGGTGCTTAAAACCGGCAAGCATGCTGATTCTACTCAGCTAACCATAAAGGATGATCCCAGGCTTGGAAATCGAAATGCTGTTGTTCTCGCGCAGCGAAAGCTGGAAGATCGTCTTCGTAAGTCGATGAACAGTTTCACCGAAAATCTGGATAAGCTGGCCGAAGCTGAAGCCGCTATCAAACGGGTGGAAGATTTTTATAAAGAAGATAAAAGTGAGGAGGCTGCCGCGCTTAAAAAATCCATCAAAAGCATAAAGGATTCAGTATCGAATATCCGTGAATTCATTAGTGGAATGCGGCAAACCCGCCAGGGATATGGCCAGGTACCACAGATCACGGTAATGAACCAGATGCAATTGGCCATGCGTTCCATCAGTGCAAAACCTGTGGCGCCGGGCAGTCATGAAGAAGAGCTGGTCGATCATGCGGAGAAAATGATTGCTGCAGGTGAATCCCGGATCAGCAATTTTCTGAATACAGCATTTAAACAATTCAGGGAGAAGGTAGAAAAGGTGAAAGTAGATTTCTTCAAAGAGCAGTGATCGCTGCAGATAAGAATCTTAAAGCTCACTCTTGCGGGGGTGAGCTTTTTTTGTGGAACAACATTTCAGCGGTAGAAAAGCCCGCAGGAAAGGAAAAGCTTTGTAGTATTTTTGCCTGACAGGCCATTTATAAAATCAACTATTTTGAAACTATCAACATTATCCGAAACCTTAATCGGTTCAGAAATTGTGAAGCTGGGCGGAGAGATCAGGGAGAAGATCCGGAAGGGAGAAAAGATCTATAATTATACAGTGGGTGATTTCGATCCGTCGATATTTCCCATTCCCGCGGAGCTGGAAGAAGCTATTGTGAGCAGCTACCGGAATCATTTTACCAATTACCCCAGTGCAGAAGGAAATCCGGATCTGCGGGAAGCTATTTCAGCGTTTATTCAGCACCGTGAGGGATTACAGTTTGGCTTGAATGAAATTCTTGTTGCGGCCGGTGGTCGCCCCCTGATTTATGCCGCTTACCGGGCGATTTGCGATAAAGGAGAAAAAGTTATTTATGCCGTTCCATCCTGGAACAATAATCACTATACACATTTTGTAGAAGGAACTCATGTTGCTATTGAAGCCGGCGCTGATACTAATTTTATGCCCTCCGCGGCCGATATTAAACCCCACCTTTCAGGATGCAGCCTGCTGTCGCTGTGTTCGCCACAAAATCCTACCGGCACCACCTTCACCCGGGAAGGACTGACAGAGATCTGTGACCTGGTTCTGGAAGAAAATCAGCGTCGTGGACCAGATGAAAAGAAATTGTTTGTGTTATATGACCAGATGTACTGGCAGCTCACTTATGATGGGGTTACGCATGTTGATCCGGTGAGTTTACGTCCTGAAATGAAAGCGTATACTGTTTACATTGATGCCATCAGCAAAGTATTCGCTTCCACCGGGGTGCGGGTGGGCTGGGCATTGGGGCCGGAAAAGGTGATCAGTAAAATGAAAGCCATCCTTACTCATGTAGGCGCCTGGGCACCTATGGCCGAACAAAAAGCCGTGGCAACGTATCTTCATCAACACGACGCGATCGACCGGTACCTGGAAGATTTCAAAAGCAAACTTTCAACCAGGTTAAACGCGATTTATACCGGATTCAAAACATTGCAGCAGCAGGGTTATCCGGTAGATGCCATTGCCCCGCAGGCAGCCATCTACCTCACCGTAAAAATTGACCTTAGTGGAAAGACGACCAACAGTGGTGAAAGCATTGCTGATCAGCAGGCTGTTACGGCTTACCTGTTAAATACAGCAGGTATCGCACTGGTTCCCTTTTCCGCTTTTGGCGCGCCAAAAAATTCGCCCTGGTATCGCCTGAGCGTGGGTACCTGCAGTGAAGAAGAGATCGAACCGATGCTGAACGCGCTTCAGGATGCTATGGATAAGTTAGGTTAGTATTGGAGTTGAAGCATGGGAATAGCTCCGAAACATTGGGTAATCAGTTCTTGTTAATAGTATACAGCCGACATGACCGGAAATCCTTATTTCCGCATTGGAGAATTCTTACTTCTACGGTTATAGTAATATAATATGTACCGGTTGTAGCAATCGTTTACATGTGGTTCGCACTTCAGATTGCTGTGTCATCTACCTTAAGAACAAGGTTCTCAAAATGGTTCATGACGATCAGGTCAGCAGGCCGTATGAACTATAGAAAGTATATTTTATTGTCCGCCTTTCTTTCCAAAGTGCACCCGACGATCCATCCCGGAATTACCCCAAGCATGGGGATATACATACAAGAGAATGGTTAATGCTAAAGCACTTCAGGGGACTAAAGATAAAGGTCGTTTTTTGAAAGCACCTCTGGCGTTATAGATTGATTATTGATGAGTGATGCCGGCAAAGCGACGGTATTGAAGTAAGGTATGGGTAATAGAATTTCCGATAACGCAAAAAAGAAAGTTGGTGGCAACTCCTTCAATGTAAAATTCCTAAATAATTTCACAGATAGTGTTATGCACAATTCTGTCGAGCTTAAAATTAGTAGGATATTAAAATCGTCGGAATTTATTTAGATTTAGTATGCAAAATTAATTCCATGCGAGTTAAATCAGAACTTCAATTCCTTCGTTCAATTAAAACAGGTAAAGGATTAGTCAAGCTAATCCAAAATCTTAAAAAGCTGCGCAGAACTGCAAGTGTAAAAGACGTAAAGCGCTCAAGGTTAACTCCATCTCAACGTGCTTTAATATTAGCAAAAACAAATTCGAGATGTCATGTATGTGGTATTGAAATTGAAATTTCTGGTTTTCATGCCGATCATGTAAAAACCCATAGTTCTGGCGGTGAACATCAGGAAAATAATTATTTGCCTAGTTGTCAAACGTGTAATAGTTATCGATGGCATTTTGCTCCCGAAGAATTACAAATAATATTAGAACTTGGAGTATGGGCAAAGGGAAAGATATTAAGCGATCCACAATTTGGATTAGATATCGCTAATGAATTTGTTAAGCATGAAATCACTGTTAGGAAAAAACGTAAGGCTCGACAAGAGAAAAGCAAACAATTATAAAAATAAACTGCCAACCAACAGCGCTAATGGCAAAAGGCGGGGCTGAGGAATATGTTTTGAGCTTTGGGTAATTCTATTGATCTTCATATCGGCGGCATAAGTCGCTGAAATTAATAACAGGCTTTGGCCCCCTGGGCTGTGGGAATACTATTGCCCGCTTTCGCCAATACCTAAACGTTATCCGGGAACAATATCGAGTAATAGTAATCATCCATCGGTGTGGATTTATGAATCATATGCCGCCAACCATACGTTTGAATACGTTCCGGGCTGTAACTCCATCATATATTTTTACGACTATTTTTCAGTCCGGGAACCGACCTGAAATTTACCACGAAAGATAAATAATCGCAGGAGCCGCTGCACCACATCAAACTCCAGAGTTTTTGGAAATTGATGTTTTCGTAGAGGATAAGGCAAGTTCGGTTGGCCGTACTCCGGCAGGAAGGTCTTCCCCATCCGCAAAGCTGCACCAACTGCATGTTTGGCGGAGATTTAAAGTTGAATGATGTTTGGTGGTATTGTTAAGGTTTTTTAACCGCATTTTCTGGATGATAAAACAGGGATGGATATGGTGGAATAAGCATGGTATATGAACGGTTGGAAGGTAAGTTTGTACGACCAAAACATATCAGCTAATGGCTATCCGGGCGCTGGGTAGGCAAATGCATTGTTTATCCGGGAGGAGATCCTGGCAGGATAGATCATGTAAAGGCAATAAATGGGTGTGGTG
>JAEYRC010000021.1 GCA_023409675.1 Bacteroidota bacterium | reverse complement strand
ATAATTCCACCGCGAAAATTCCGGGGCTGTTCAGTCCCTTCACCACGGCAATCGAAATGGCCTCCAGTTTCCAAAGCACTTCCTGCGGAACATTCGCCGGGCTGATCTGGTAATCGAGTTGATTGAGGGCCGGATCGAAAACCATATCCACCGGTGGAAAAACAGCCAGCTCTCCGGTGTTGCTAACGGCAATGATCAGGGCAATTTCCTGATGAATGGAAATCTTTTTTTCGAGAACCGATGGCGCATCAAAACCCATTGCGATCTGTGATGCCTCCTGTAGCACCTGAACACCACGGCCATCATAACCGCCCTCGCCGAGTTTGTGAACGGCAGGTAAAAAATCGCATTGTGCTTCCAGATCGGCCCGGTTCTGAGTTATTATAAATGGAGCGGTGGGAATGGAATGCTGCTGGTAAAATGTTTTCTGAAGAATCTTGTTTTTGATGGTGCGCAACGCTGCAGGCTTAGGATAAATTTTAACTCCTTCCTGTTCCAGTTTTTCAAGGGCTTCCACATTCACTGATTCTATTTCAATCGTCAGCACATCAAGTCCTTTTCCAAATTGATATACATCCTCAAAGTCGCGGATATCACCCTGTACAAAATGATGGCACAGATGCGCGGCCGGGCATTCCGGATCGTTTTCCATTACCCGGGTTTCGACTGTATAATTCGCAGCCGCCTGCAACAGCATCCGGCCCAGTTGCCCTCCACCTAATATCCCTGCTTTGATCATTGACCTGAATTTTGAACCGCAAATATAGTTTTTACCCGCACAGCACCGGTAACAAAAACCCAAGTAGTGTATTTCCGCGACTGCCCGGCATTTACTACCTTTAGGGCGCAATGCGACCGGATTATCCCCATAAATTGTTTTCTGACGAACGCGGAAATTATTGTCTGCTGATCGAAACCCTGTCCCTGGATCAGTGATGGCTGTCGTTCAGCACCCGACAATGCTTAACAGTATCATTTCCTCTACTCAAAAAAAATATTATGGATAATATCCTCAAAGCTCCGGCACAAACCACTTCCCAGCATACCGACTTCCTGCCACTGAATGGTACCGATTATGTAGAATTTTATGTTGGCAATGCCCGCCAGGCAGCGCATTATTATCAAACCGCATTTGGATTCCAACCGCTGGCCTATGCTGGTCCGGAAACCGGTATGAAAGACAAAGCCAGTTATGTTCTTCGTCAGCATAAATTGACCTTTGTATTTACCACAGCCCTGCGCCCTGCAGGCCCGGTGGCTGATCATGTTTTCCGGCATGGCGACGGGATCAAGGTGCTGGCCCTGAATGTAGATGATGCCCGGTCTGCCTGGGCAGAAACTACCAGCAGGGGCGCCGTAAGTGCTGCAACTCCCGAGCAATTCAGTGATGATCAGGGCTCGGTAGTGATCAGTGGAATACAAACGTATGGCGAAACCCTGCATCTCTTTATAGAACGGAAAAATTATACAGGTGTATTCCTGCCGGGTTACCGTCCCTGGAATCCGCTTTATAAGCCTGAAGATACAGGCCTGCTTTATGTTGACCATTGCGTGGGAAATGTGGGCTGGAATCAGATGAATAAATGGGTGAAATTCTATGAAGATGTAATGGGCTTCCGCAATATTCTTTCCTTTGATGATGAAGACATTTCCACGGAGTATTCCGCGCTGATGAGTAAGGTGATGAGTAACGGCAACGGCTATGTGAAGTTCCCGATCAATGAACCTGCTGAAGGCCGGAAAAAATCCCAGATTGAAGAATACCTCGAATTTTATGGAGGGGAAGGGTGTCAGCATGTGGCGCTGGCAACCAATAATATTGTAGAAACGGTTTTAGCATTGCGTAACCGCGGCGTTGAATTTTTAAAGGTGCCTTCCACGTATTATTCCGATCTGCTCGAACGGGTGGGATCTATCGATGAAGATGTGCGTCCGCTGGAAGAATTGGGTATTCTTGTCGACCGCGATGAAGAGGGATACCTGTTACAGATCTTTACCCGCCCGGTTCAGGACAGGCCAACTGTTTTTTTCGAGATCATACAGCGAAAAGGTGCGCGCAGTTTTGGAAAGGGCAATTTCAAGGCGCTTTTTGAAGCCATCGAACGCGAACAGGAGTCTCGCGGAAACCTGTAACGGTAATACCGAACAGCGATCATTTCTGAACATCAATAAATGGTATATTGAATGATTATGTTAAATTTACGCGGGAAAATTTCCTGCCCGGATTTACGTTGTATATTCATACCTTTTATGCGCTTATGAAACGATTACTGCTGGTCATTACGATATTAGGATACATCACCGCTTCAGGTCAAACCACCAATACGGCCTATACCTTTATCGACCATCAGCGTACTTTTCCACGAATAAACGATGCCCTCAAACGTAAAGAAGACGGGCTGAAGAAACAATTTGAAGAAAAAGGCTTTGCCTGGCCTGCGAAGTACATTTATTTCCGTTCGTTCAAGTACGACAGTCAGTTTGAAGTCTGGATCAAGTACGATAAAAAGGAAAAATTCAAGCTTTTCAAAACGTACAAGGTTTGTGCGCTGGCCGGAACGCTGGGTCCAAAGCGTATGCAGGGCGATTACCAGGTGCCGGAAGGATTCTATTATATCAATGAATTCAATCCGCGCAGCATGTACCATCTTTCCCTTGGGTTGAATTATCCCAATGTGTCAGATCGTATCCTTAGCGATGCGCAATCACCGGGAGGAGATATTTATATTCATGGCAGTTGTGTTACCACGGGTTGCATTCCGATCACCGATCAGCAGATCGAGGAAGTGTATATCCTGGCAGCACATGCCCGCAATGAAGGACAGGACTTTATTCCCGTTCATATCTTTCCCATTCATTTTAAAAATGAACGAAGCGTAACCTACCTCGACCGCTACCTCAAAACATTTCAGGAATATGTTCCTATGGCTGAAGAGTTACGGGAAGCCTATGATTATTTCGAAGTGCATCATGAATTACCCGTGGTTATGGTCAACAGGAGAGGCCGGTATATTCTCGATGGCAAAGAAAATCCCAAACCGGTAAAACAGGAAGTGGTCGTTAAAAAGCGTGAGCCGCGCAAGCGCGTTCACTTCGAACCATCCGAACTGGCAAAGGTTGTCGATAAATTACCCCTGCATCCGGATGGGATGGAAGGGTTTCAAAAATTCCTGGATGCTGCCGCCGCTGAAATGGCGCAATACCTCGAAAAGGAGCAGGAAAAAACCTACATCATGATCGAATTCATTATCGACAGTACCGGCAAACCGGCCTATGCCAAAGTTTTGCGGGGAGGTAATGATGAACTGAACGATAAGCTGGAGATCATGTTTGAAACCATGCCCAACTGGACCCCGGCAGTATATAAGGAACAGTTTGTGAGCAAAAAATTACAGCAGAGCCTGGTGGTCAGTAAATATGCTGATAACGCGCTGGCACGGCCGGAATCGGGAGCCTCCAAAACAATTAATAATTAAAAAAGTTCCCGCAGTTACCGCAGATTCTAATGCGGATTATCACAGATAAAGATGTCATCCGCGCCTGAAGCTGCGCCAGCTGCGGGAAGCTCCTGCACTATTATCAATTTTACCAATAAGATCGGTTACATAATATCCATCGCCTTAGCAAAAAAGGTGATAATAAACGGAAGGGTGAGTGTGATCATTGTGGGAATAAAAATCCAAACCAGGGCAGCCCCAACCAGGGAAGCAAAAAATAACATCCAGAATTTACCTCTTGATTTCGTTTGCGTTTCCATCTACAGCTTTTTTGCGAAAATACACTAAAAGTAAAGCAGGCCAAATTTTCTTATCGTTTATTTCAGCGAGACAATAACCTGATCCTGTTGTTATAAGCCTCTCCTGTAGCTCCCGGCACAATTATTCATTGTGTTAATACTACACTTTGTAATAAATTCGCCGCAATACCTTTTATTATGACCATTCGATTTTTAATACGTTTTTATACGCATCCCGGACAGGCGCTATACCTTAAAGGAGATATACCTCAACTGGGAAATTTTACGGAGGAAGGGGCACTGCGCTGTTCTTATGTGAATGCAGATTTTTGGGAAGCTGAACTGGATATTGATGCGCAGGCTGTCGCCCGCATACGCTATAAATACCTGCTCAAACTGGAGGACGGACAATTTATAGAAGAAGGCGGCACGCCCCGTACCATCGACACCGGAAAATCGGGCATAGACCGCATCCAGGTCATTGATACCTGGAATCATGCCGGAAATGTTGCGAATGTTTTCTACAGCGCGCCCTTTCAGGATATTTTACTGAAAGAAGATGAAACCCGGCATAAGGTTAAAAGTCCGCGAAAATTCACCCATATTTTCAGGGTAAAAGCGCCCTTATTGCAGAAGCATGAAGTATTGTGCATATGCGGAACCAGTTCAGCCCTTGGCGACTGGAAAAATCCGCTGCTGATGGCAAAGGAAAATGAATGGTGGTCGGTGAAACTCGAATTACCTCCCGAAGGCATCAGGGTTGAATACAAATATGGTGTATACAACCTGAAAGAAAAGGAACTGATCCGTTACGAAGACGGGCCGAATCGCGTTCTGGATCATGATCAGCGAAACCGTATGCTCAGCATTCTTCACGATGGATTTGCCCTTCTTCCCGATAACACCTGGAAAGGCGCCGGAGTCGCTATTCCGGTCTTCAGCCTGCGTTCAAAAAATTCATTCGGAATTGGTGAATTCGCAGACCTTAAATTATTGGCCGACTGGGCCCGGCATACCGGACTGAAGCTGATTCAAATTCTGCCGGTCAATGACACCACGGCAACGCATACCCGGAAAGATTCGTATCCCTATTCAGCGATCTCCGCATTTGCACTGCACCCGGGATACATCAACCTCGAGATGGTTGCCGGTAAGAAATATGCCTCCCTCATCAAACCCCTGAAGAAAAAACAAAAACAACTCAACGATCTTCCTTTTGTAGATTATGAAGCGGTGATGCGATTTAAAAATTCCGTACTGGCAGAACTTTTTCCCGTGCAGAAAGATCATTTTCTACAGGATGACGGGTTTATTGAATTTTATAAAGAAAACCGACACTGGCTCGATCCCTATGCGGCATTCTGCTACCTGAGAGACAGAAATGGTACTGCTGATTTTAGCCAATGGAAGCTGTACAGCGTTTATGATAAAGCAGCATTGGAAAAGTATGTATCTCCAAAAGCCAGGCATTTCGATAAAATTGCCCTGCAGTATTTTATTCAGTACCATCTGCACCTTCAATTGAAAGAAGCGGTGCAGTATGCCCATAAGCAGGGGGTGATCCTGAAAGGCGATATTCCGATCGGCATTTACCGGCACGGCTGTGATGCCTGGATGCAGCCCGAATTATACCATATGGAACTTCAGGCTGGCGCGCCTCCGGATGATTTTGCCATAAAAG
>JAEYRC010000002.1 GCA_023409675.1 Bacteroidota bacterium | reverse complement strand
GCGCCCAGCTTGTCAACATCATGAAGTTCGCGGGCGAGTGTTGATGCCAGGTCGAACCGGAAGCCATCAACATGCATTTCGGTTATCCAATACCGGAGGCTGTCCATGATCAGTCGAAGCACATTGGGCTGCATCACATTCAGGGTATTACCGGTACCGGTGTAGTCGTTATAATAGCGTTGGTTGCCCACCAAGCGGTAATAGCCCTTATTATCGATACCCCGGAAAGAAAGGGTTGGTCCGAGTTCGCTGCCCTCACCGGTATGGTTATATACTACATCGAGAATAACTTCAATACCTGCACGGTGTAAATCCTTCACCATCTGCTTGAACTCATTGACCTGTTCTCCCATCACACCATGCGCGGCATAGCGGGCATCAGGCGCGAAAAACCCAATTGAATTGTATCCCCAATAATTGGTCAGTCCGCGTTCCTTCAAGTGACGATCGGCAACAAAATGATGTACCGGCATGAATTCAATAGCGGTAATACCCAGCTCTTTGAGGTAGTTAATCGTTACCGGATGACTCATGCCCGAATAGGTTCCCCGGATCTCGGGAGGTATGGCCGGATTGCGCATGGTGAATCCCTTTACATGGGCTTCATAGATGATATCCTTATTGTATGGAATTTTTAGCTGGGTATCCCCTTCCCAGTCGAATGCCGGATCTATAACAATGGACTTAGGAATAAAGGGAGCGCTGTCAACTTCACTATAACTCAAATCAGTATCCGGATGACCGATCTCATATCCAAATAGTGAATCATGCCATTGGATGGTTCCCGATATTGCCTTAGCATAAGGGTCGATCAGCAATTTGTTTGGATTGAAACGATCGCCGTTTGCCGGGTCAAAAGGACCATGAATCCGGTAGCCGTATAACTGACCGGGTTTAATTTGAGGAAGATAACCATACCAGACGTTAAGGTCGCGGTCTTTAAGTTTAACCCGCACTTCATTAGTGCCATTGGAATCGAAAAGACAGAGCTCAACAGCTTTGGCATTTTCAGCAAAAACAGCAAAATTAACGCCCTGTCCATCCCATGTAGCGCCAAGAGGATAAGGTTTTCCCGGATATACAATCTGATCCATAGGTTGTATTATATGAAAAAATCCTACCAACAGCCGATAAATAATTAACAGGTACGGATCACCCCCTTTACTTAAGGCAAATTTTATTCATCCATTCCACCGGTATCACCGGTTTTGGAAGAATCCTTCAGCATTTCCTGCAGTGCGCTGATCTCCGCTGTACTGAAATAACGCCATTTGCCGGGCGCGAGATTCCCCAGAGTGATCGACATGATCCGGATACGTTTAAGGGCAACAACTTTATAGCCGAGCACTTCACACATTCGCCTGATTTGCCGGTTAAGCCCCTGTACAAGTATTATCCTGAACCGTGATGGCCCTTCCTGCTTCACGAAACAGGGCAATGTGGTGGTACCCAAAATCCGAACCCCCGAACGCAATTTCTTTATAACCTCAGCATTCAGGGGTTTATCAACCTGAACAATGTATTCCTTTTCATGCGCATTCCCCGCCCGCAATATCTTATTAACGATATCGCCATCATTGGTTAAAAAAATCAATCCTTCTGAACGTTTATCCAGTCGGCCTACCGGAAAAATCCTCGATTTATACCGCATGAAATCAGCAATATTGGTGGGATCGCGCTGATCGGTAGTACAGGTAATTCCTTTGGGTTTATTCAATATAATATATACCGTGGATTTTCTGGTTCGCAGGGGTTCGTCATCGATTCTGACGACATCATTGTCTTCCACCCGGTTGCCTTTTCCTGCAATTGACCCGTTGATGGTCACTCTGCCCTGTTCAATATACTGATCGGCTTCGCGGCGGGAGCAAAAACCGGTATCGCTGATATATTTATTTAAACTTCTGCTCATGGTATGATTGGCAGTGTGCCTCGGATGCCTGTTGGTAATGAACGCAAATTACTTTATCCCATCTGAAATCCGGGATGAAGCCCGCTTAATCCCCAAATCCCTCTGTCAACTTTAGGATATAGTATGTTTCGAATCCTATAGGACAAGCCGCTGAACGTTCAAAACCCGGATTAAGTATATGGATTTGCTGCATTTTATTCCCGAAAATGAAAATTCCGTTCCCTTCTTTGGAATAAAAAAAACAAACTTCCCCATTCCCAAATTGCAAAAAAAACAAAAATTAAATATGGTGATCGGGCAGAAATATGGCCAGTACTGATGATTTTTCATAGCGGCAGGTTTTCCCAATACGGTATGACGATTGTGGTGCCTGTGGTACGGGATTTGAATTATTGCTGGAAATCAGTTCAAACTGATGCCGTTCCCGAAAACTAAATTGTTGTTTATGACGAATGTTTACCAGAACCAGCAAAAGGCCGTTATTAAGAAACACACCGTTAAAAAGTCGAATCAGCGGTATTTCAAAAAGCGCGGGGCGCCAACCATGTTTTTGCTTTCCTGCGGATTACTTTTTATGCTGCAGTGCGCGGGTGTAAAAGAACAGGACACCCATATGTCGTTAAAAAATACCCCCGCCTTCCAGGTCTCCGCTGTTGAACTCTGATATTCCTTCCCGAAAAACCACCTTAATTTTTATTATTCGCACTCATTCAAAAGCGCTGGCTATTGCAGCTGACTTTTGATTGACGACCTCTTCTTACCCAGGACTACCGGTTAGGACCGCATAATCGTATCTACCCCTATAATCCTGGCAGGTATCGTCGGTAGACCACTATGGTTGCCGGAATGCATTGTCTGCAACTTATCTTTATTCTTTTTTATACAATTACCCGGCAGTTCCCGCAACGACTGTGCAGGTTTTAGCGCATGCCTGCTTGTCGCAATTCACGTTGAATTCGATATTTTTCCCATATTAATTGAATTTAATTTCCCGAAAAAAGCAGAGGGAACTATATTGCAGCAATCCGTAAACAGGTTAACGGGTTGACAGTTTACCTGTTAACACCTCCGGCTATCCGGAAGTTTTTTGAACTATTTAAATCCAGTGCATGTTATTAGCCGTTCTGTCGGGTTTTGTTATTGCTACGCTGGTTCCACTTGCAGGGCCTTTTCTCCGCAGCAAATGGTCCGTGCTGCTGACCTTTGTTCCATTAGCCCTGTTTGTCTATTTCCTCACGTTCCTTCCTTCCCTGTCGGCAGGGCAGGATCACCTGATCTCCTATAACTGGGTGCCCTCCATGGGCATCAACTTTAATTTTCTTGTCGATGGCCTGAGCCTGCTGTTCGCGCTGATGATCACCGGTATCGGCACCCTGGTTTTTTTGTATACATCTGCCTATATGAAAGGCGACCCTTACCTCGACAGGTTTTACGGGTACCTCTTCTTATTTATGGGTGCGATGTTGGGCATGGTGTTATCGGATAATATTTTCACCATGTTCATTTTCTGGGAACTGACCAGCATCAGTTCCTTTTTCCTGATCGGGTTCAACAACGACAGCAGCGAGTCCCGCAAATCGGCACTGATCTCACTTGCCGTCACAGGATTGGGAGGCTTCTTTCTGCTGGCAGCATTTGCCCTGCTGGGCAATCTTACCGGAACCTATTCCATCACCGAGATGATGGGCTCTGCTGCCCTGTTGAAAAGCAGTTCGACCTATACCCTGATTGTGATCCTGATTTTTATCGCTGCTTTTTCAAAATCGGCACAATTTCCCCTGCATTTCTGGCTTCCGGGTGCCATGAAAGCGCCAACTCCGGTATCTACCTACCTGCACTCCGCCACCATGGTAAAGGCTGGTATTTACCTGCTTGCCCGCTTTACACCTGTGCTGGGCAATGAACCGGTTTGGAACAATACCCTCATGATAGTGGGTGGGTTCACCATGCTGTACGCGGCTTTTCATTCAATTTTCAAGAAAGACCTGAAAGAGATCCTGGCTTTTTCCACCATTTCAGCCCTGGGCATCCTGGTCTTCCTAATCGGGCTGGGCACTGCCGAAGCGCTGCTGGCCATGCTGGTATTCATTATTGTACATGCCTTGTATAAGGCCACCCTGTTTTTGGTTACCGGTATTATTGATCATGAAACCGGTACCCGTGATATCAATTCCTTATCCGGTTTACGGAAAGTGCTGCTTCCGGTCGCTGTGGCGGCCTTCCTCGCCATGATCTCCAATTCGGGTATACCTCCCAGTTTTGGTTTTGTGGGCAAAGACCTCATCTATGCCTCCACCCTTGAATCTGAAATTTTTGCTGCCGCGATCACGGCCGTTGCGGTTCTTACCAATATGCTGCTGCTCTATTCCAGTATTTTAGCCGGTATTAAACCTTTTGCCGGCAAATTACCGGAGCATTATGCGAAGCTGCATCTGCCCGACTGGAAGATGTGGGCACCAGCACTTTTGCTGGGTGCATCCGGCTTTGTTCTCGGATTGTTTCCGTTTATTCTCGAAAAGTCGCTGATTGGTCCGGCGCTGAGCTCGGTTAATGGTGGAGGTTATACGTTTCATCTTCAACTCTGGCACGGGTTCAACCTGGTACTTGGGCTAAGCGCGCTTACACTTGCCGGCGGATTTCTCCTTTACTTCTTCTTCAAACCCGATATCCGGCACAATGCCTTCCTGGCGAAATTTTATTTCTTTTCACCAAAGAACCTGGCCTTGTCGGCCAGTGTGCAATTCCGGCATTTTGCTGCCTTCTGGACAAGAAATCTGCAAAACGGTTACCTGCGGATCTATGTGCTGACCATCATCAGTTTTCTCACCATATTACTGGCCTACAAATCGTTTACAGAGGTCCGCTTTTTTGTTGACCTTGATAAAATTTCTCCGATCAGTTCGGGGGAACTGGTGGTGATGATCATCCTGATCATTGCGCTGCTCTATGCCGTCTACACTCCATCGAGGCTATCGGCAGTAGCGGCTATGGGCGTGATCGGGTATTGTATCTGTCTCATATTTGTTTTTTACAGCGCTCCCGACCTGGCCATGACCCAGTTCACCATCGATACACTGACGGTGATCCTGTTCATTCTGGTGCTGTACCGGCTGCCCAAGTATATCACCTATTCCAACCGGCTGATCCGTTTGCGCGACGGGCTGGTATCGCTGATCTTTGGAACACTGATCACCATACTGGCACTGGAAGTATTGAATGAACCTAATAACCGGATCATCACCAAATATTTCGCGGAGAATTCCTATACCCTGGCAAAAGGAAAGAATGTGGTGAACGTAATACTGGTCGACTACCGGGGTTTAGATACGCTGGTGGAAATTACAGTATTGACGATCTCCGCGCTTGGGGTATTTGCCCTGCTCAAACTTCAACTCAATAAATACGATCAGGAACTATGAACCAGTTAATATTCAAAACCGCTACCAGCTTCCTGCTGCCCTTATTGCTGTTGTTTTCAATATTCATCCTGCTGCGGGGGCATTACCTTCCGGGAGGAGGATTTGTAGGCGGCATCATTGCCACTATCGCCTTTGTACTGCATTCCTTTGCTTATGGATTGCGTAATACGCGTAAAATGTTAAGGGTAAGCCCAACCACCCTTATGCCTGTAGGGCTCGGACTTGCTGTATTCAGCGCCTTACTCCCATTCTTTCAGGGCTTGCCTATACTCACCGGCCTTTGGCTGAATGAGCCGTTGCCCGTCGTGGGGCTTGTTGGCAGCGCCCTGTTATTCGACCTCGGCGTGTACCTGGTGGTATTGGGTGTGGCCTTAACCATAATTTTCACCATTTCAGAATCGGTATAATATGGAGATAGTATTAGCCATTATTGTCGGACTGCTGTATGCTTCGGGTATTTACCTGATGCTGCGAAGAAGCCTGATCAAACTGATCATCGGACTGGTGATCCTGGGCAATGGGGTGAACCTGCTGATATTTCTGCTGGGCGGACTGGTTCGCGGAAAGCCACCGATCATTGCGCCTATGGACCGTATTCTCGGTGAAATATATGCCGATCCCGTACCGCAGTCCCTTATACTTACGGCGATCGTCATCAGTTTCGGACTGCAGTCTTTCGCCATTGTTCTGATCAAACGGGCCTATATCGTGGTAAATACCGACGACCTGGATAAAATACATACTACAGAAGAAGATGATGAATAACAACCTGATCATATTACCGGTTTTACTGCAGTTTATCCTGGCCATTATCCTGTTGTTTTTCTGGAGGAAGATCTTCATTCAGAAAGTGATCAGTATTACCGGCTGTGTGTTGTCGATCGTGGTATCGGTACAACTTTTTGCCACAGTATACCAGGACGGTATTCTGACCATGCAGGCGGGCAACTGGAAAGCGCCCTTCGGCATCAGTTTCGTAGCCGATACCTTCAGCACCACTATGGTATTACTGGCTTCCATAGCCTCCTCTGCCGTCGCGTTATTTTCAACGGTAACCATTAAACGCGCCCGGATGAAGTATGGGTATTTTCCCAGCTTTCACTTTTTGGTTATGGGGTTGAATGGTGCCTTTCTTACCGGCGACATATTTAATTTATATGTATGGTTTGAGGTGATCATCATCTCATCATTTGTGTTCATTACCCTCGGAGGAAAGAAAGTGCAACTGGAAGGAGCGGTGAAATATTTCACCCTCAACTTCCTTGCCTCCATGATATTCCTGACCGCCATCGCGGTATTGTATGGTCTGGCAGGAAGCCTGAATATGGCTGACCTCTCGGGAAAAATCAAAGAGATCAGTAACCAGGGCCTGGTGCAGGTTACGGCCATCCTGTTTTTGGTTGGTTTTGGCATCAAATCGGCCATCTTTCCACTGTATTTCTGGCTTCCGGATTCCTATCATACCCCACAGGCAGCAATATCGTCGATCTTTGCCGGGCTGCTGACTAAAGTGGGCATATATGCGCTTTTGCGCGTGTTCAGCCTGATCTTTATTCCGGATGAATTCATGCGTACGCTTATTGTGATACTGGCGGCCCTCACCCTGATCAGTGGTGGACTGGGCGCCGTGGTTCAAACCAATATGCGCAAAATGTTCTCCTACCTGATCGTCTGTCATATCGGCTACATGATCGGTGGTTTGGGCATGTTCACTACAGCAGCGCTATCCGGCGCCATCTTTTACCTGATCCATGATATCGTAATAAAAACCAACCTGTTCATGGTTGGCGGACTGGTTTTCAAGCTAACGGGAGAAATCAATATGAAGCGTATGGGAGGGATATACGATTCCTATCCGGCACTCGCCTTGCTGATGGCCATCCCGCTTTTTTCGCTGGTTGGCGTTCCTCCGCTCTCGGGCTTCTGGCCAAAGATCGATCTGTTCCAGGAAAGCTTTGCCACCGGCAATTATTTTCTGCTTGCCGCGATCTTATTCGGCAGCTTTATAACTTTATTCGTCATCACCCGGTTCTGGTCAGAAGCTTTTTGGAAAAAACCGGAGAATGTGGTGGTAAAAACACATATCCGGTATTACCATCAGATGGAAACGATGCAGAAATCACTTATTGTGATCCCGATCGTATTTCTGAGTTACGTTACCTTATACATCGGACTGGGCGCTGAAAATATCATCCGGGTTTCTGATCATATTGCCCGTGAACTTATGGACACCTCCGCGTATGTACAAGCAGTTTTAGGAACCAATCAAACCGGAACGCCATGATGCAGAAACGCTTTTTAATGAATGTTATGCTGACCCTTATCTGGGTCGCGCTCACCGGATCGTTTACCTATATAAACCTCTTATTCGGATTCGTGATCAGCTTCTTTGTATTGTGGGTGATCAGCCGCGAAAGCAGCGACCGACGTTACTTCACCATAGCCTTTAAGATCATAGGATTCTTCTTTTATTTTCTCTATGAAATGCTTAAAGCCACTATTGAAGTGGCCTATGAGGTAATGTCACGAAGATTTAAAATGAAACCCGGCATAATCAAAATGCCGCTGGAAGCACGTACCGATGTGGAAATAACGATCCTGGCAAACCTGATTGCCCTTACGCCCGGCACACTGGTTATTGATATATCCGACGACCGCACCGTTATGTATATTCATGGAATGTATGTTCAGGATAAAGATAAATTCATCAACTCCATCAAAAACGGTCTTGAAAGGCCTTTGCTGAGTATTATGCGCTGATTATGAACCTGTATAACTTTTTACTCTATATAATTTTGCCTATCCTGTCGTTGTCAACGGTCATGGTCTTTATTCGTTTTCTGAAAGGACCCAGTATTGCCGACAGGGTAATTGCCCTTGACCTTATGGTTATTATTGGAATCGGTGCCATAGCGGTATACAGTGTACTGACCAATCAATCAACATTTTTAGACATTGCCATGGTGGTAGCGCTTATCGGGTTTTTAAGCACGGTAGCCTTTGCCTATTACCTGGAGAAAAGAGAAAAGAATGACTAATATCCTCATCATTGTATTATATAGTTGCGGTGCACTTGCCATTCTGCTGGCATCGGTCGGACTGTTACGCATGCCCGATCTATACCTGCGCCTGTCCGTTACCACCAAGGCCGCAACCCTGGGTATAGGCCTGATCCTGGTTGGTTCCGCTTTTCATTTCAGTGATGTAGGGGTGACCTCCAGGGTCATTGCCATCATCTTTTTTATTACCGCAACAGCACCTGTAAGTGCTCAGCTTATTGGGAAGGCCGCCTATTTTATAAAGGCCACTATGTGGAAGAGAACTATCACCGATGAACTCGATGGTATGTATAATATCAAGACCCATAAACTGAAAAGCAGCGGAACACCCGATGGGCTGGAATCTCCGGTAGATGATGGCAAGCCCCGTGATCCGGATACTGTTCAGGATTAATGCTCAACTGAGTTTGCGGTCGAGGTGTACATACCCTCCATCCACATGAATGAGCTGACCGGTGGTATGAGATGATTGGTCCGACAACAGAAAAACCGTCATAGCAGCGATTTCCCTGGCCGTCGTCATGCGCTTACCGAGCGGTATCTTTTCGGTTATGGATAGCAGTTCCTTTTCAGGATCGGGATGCGTATTGATCCAGCGTTCATATAAGGGTGTAAAACATTCCGCTACAATCACCGCATTAACGCGGATACCATAGGGCAACAATTCAACCGCCCATTCCCGCGTAAGCGCTGCCCTGCCACCGTTACTGGCAGCATAGGCTGAGGTTCCGCCCTGGCCGGTCTCGGCAGTCTTGGAACCAATATTCACAATACTTCCCCGCGATTTTTTCAATTCATCCAGCGCGTGATGCGCGATCAGGTAATAATGCACGAGGTTATTGTGCAACGATTGCATGAAGCGTTCATAGGTACCATTTTCCAACCCAACCCCGTCATTAACGCCGGCATTGTTCACAAGCCCATCGATACGGCCGTATTGTTCAACCACATTGGCCACGGCATCAGCGCACGCAATTGGGTCCGCCAATTCAACAGGTACCTGGCCGGCCAGCAATTTACGAGCCTGTAGTTTATGCACCAGGGCAAGATTATCCCCTTCATTTCTGCCCAGGATAACCGGCTGCGCGCCCTCTTCCGCAAGTAGCGTGGTGATTCCTTCACC
>JAEYRC010000377.1 GCA_023409675.1 Bacteroidota bacterium | reverse complement strand
CCCGGGCTTTCAGGCATTAATAAAACCAAACCGGGTAGAGCCAGCAATACACCATGCCAAAACTCCAGAATTCCCAATGCAATAACCTGATAACGAAAGGATGAAAGAATAACCGGCGCTTTCGTTCATTCATCGGCCGACAGTTGAATAGATGTGCGGTAGTTCGGTGATCGATTCTTCGCGGGTAATCATATCGAAATAAGTCATCATGGAATGCTGATCACGAATACAGATGGAACTGATGCTTACCGTACAAAGGATGCCATCCCGGCTCATCCGCAGGTCATTGGCCTGGTCTCCATCGCCCGTAAACTGATGAAAATGCAGAATATCTTTAAGCGATGGCGACGGATTTTTGTCGAGCCAGGCCGAGAACCAGGTCTCCCGTTTTTCCATTACCATGCTGTTGTATAAGGTACTCGACGACCATATGTGGGCTGCATCTGCAGGAAGTGACTTTTCATGTTTCCGATTTCCATCCCAACGGCATTCGAACAATTTCCCGTCATCAAGAATAATCAGGGTGAAAGGTTCTATACCACTAAGGTTTATTGCCAGGAAACTGTTGTATGGCGTAGGGCTGTCGGCCAGGTCAAGCAGGATGAGCCCCCGGCTTTTCCGGTACGGGGGTGTGGGAATATGCGACAAAAAAGCCCCATTGAGTAATACCAGTGCATTGCCGTTCTCATGAGCGGCTATCCATGTTCCGCCTTTCTGGTCTTTAGGAAAGAGCATTTCACCGGTACTGAATGAATAGGTTTTTGGAAACTCAGCTCCGCCCCGGGCAATCTTTTCATCCCGGTTCGACGTAAGAAATACCGTATCTCCAGAAGGAATGTAGGTTACTGTGCACATTGGTTACGATACTTAACGGTAGAACTGGCGATGCCAAAATTTTCGGGAAGTGTTATTCCGGAGATTTCCCTGATACCTATCCTGATCAGGGCCATATGGTGTATGGAATGTTCCAGATTATACGCGATTTCACGATAGTAGTTCGTAGCGATGGTCATGGGAGCCGGGTTGAGTTCATCATATGAAGCTTCAAGCATCATTTCCCGATCGGGTCTGTTCAGCTTATCCTGAATGGTGGTCATCAGGCTGCTGGCAAAATCCTTATCCGTTTCAATGCGTTTATCTCTTCTGCGGTTTTCATAATTCACGCGGCCTGTCGAATAACCTTCCTCAAGACACTGAAAAAGTTCAATGATGTGCCGCAGGTGTTGCCCAACTGTACTTCCCGACAGGGTTGTACAGGGTCTGCAATATTCCTCTCCGGATAGCTGTATGAGTGTTTGGTTCAGTTGCTCAAAGACATTGTTCACAGCCTGTGTTAATTGCATCGGGCGTTTAGTTATGATTGCAAAATAATTATAAATATCTGAATCGCATTACCCAGTTCTAAATTTATGCCAGAAATGAGAACCGCATATAGCTATTATCGTGCAGCAGGTTAGCACATACCGCTTCAATTGGAATTAAACATAGGCGACAGGCGTTTACAAAGCTTTATCTATATTTACCGGGTAAATCTGAAACATGATGGAAATTCCAACGATGGCCGATTTTATGGCAAAAGGCGAAATGCCGGAGGTGTTATTCTGGGTAGGCTGCTCCGGTAGTTTTGATCAGCGCGCGCAGCGGATTACGCTTGCTTTTGCACGTATTCTGACAAAAACCGGAACTTCCTTTGCTATTCTCGGCAAAGAAGAAATGTGTACCGGAGATCCTGCTCGTCGCGCTGGCAATGAATTCATGTTCCAGATGATGGCCTATCAGAATATCCAGGTACTGAATAATTATGGCATCAAAAAAATCGTTACAGCCTGCCCGCATTGTTTCAATATATTTAAAAATGAATATCCTGCACTGGGCGGCAGTTATGATGTAATTCATCATAGCGTTTTTCTGCAGCAGCTTATCGATTCGGGTAAGATTGTTTTGAAAGAAGGCGGAACATACCAGGGGAAACGCATTACCTATCACGACAGTTGTTACCTCGGTCGTGCCAACCAGATCTATGAAGCGCCCCGGAAAGTACTGGAAGCGCTGGATGCTGAACTGGTTGAAATGAAACGTTGCCGGTCAAAAGGCCTTTGCTGCGGTGCGGGAGGTGCACAAATGTTTAAGGAAGAAGAAAAAGGCAGCATTCGCATCAATGAGGAACGTTCGCTTGAAGCCATTGAGACCGGTTCGGAAATTGTTGCCGCGGCCTGTCCTTTCTGCAATACCATGCTCACCGATGGCCTTAAGGCCAAGGAAAAAGAAAATGATATCCGTGTGCTGGATATCGCCGAACTTATTGACAGCGCTATGCAATAGCGAATTTCAGCAGTTCCCGGGCTTTCCGTAATTTTGACCCATGAAGCTGGATTATCAACACCTTGTTCCCGAAAACTTTTCTGATTCGTCACGCGTTTGGATTTATCAGTCGAACCGGATGTTCAGCTTGTCAGAAGCGTTGCAGATTGAAGAGCTATTGAAATCATTTGCGGATGGCTGGCTGGCACATGGCGCACCGGTAAAAGGTTTTGCCAATTTATTTTTCGGCCAGTTTATCGTTATTATGGCCGATGAATCGCAAACGATGGTCAGCGGCTGCAGTACCGACAGCTCTGTACGGGTAATAAAGGATATAGAACAGTTGTTTGGTGTTGATCTCTTCAACCGTCAACTGCTAGCTTTTGTCGATAAAGAACGGATTCAGATCCTTCCCCTTCAACAGTTAACGTACGCGCTTCAGAATAAATTCATTCAACCTGATACCCTGTATTTCAACAATACAGTGCTTAATAAAAAAGATTTTATGTCCAAATGGCTGATCCCCCTAAAGGAAAGCTGGCTAAAAAGCAGGATTCCCGAAACAGCCGCCTGATTTCTTATATAGTCTCATTCCGCTATCGCTTACTCTTCGATCACACTACGCCGTGATACCGCGTAATGTTTGAGCGTGGTAATTTTCAGGCTGTTTCCCTTAACATGCACTTTCTTGTATTCCCGGAACTGGCCCTCCCTGTCACGGAAACCAATGATACAGGAATATTTTTCCGGACCTTTTTGGAGCACAGGTTCAGGAGCATAGCCCAGGTTGGGAATCTTGAGCGTATCTTCTCCCCGGATTTCTTCAAACTGCAATTTCAGCAGGTAATGAAATGTTGCCGGTGTTTCATATATGCTAACCGAAAAATACCAGTCGTTCAGCGGGTCATCTGTTTTTACGGAATATTGCGCAACGGGGGCTTCTTTTACGCTAGTTCTTCTTTCATCAACCCGCGCTTCGCTGGTTTCAGGGGTCGCAGTATTTTCTTGCGATTGTTCAGGCACCGATTGTCCTGAACCATCGCCACAACCCTGTATAACTGATAGTAAAAATATGCAGCAGATGCTAAAAATTCTGTTCATAGTGGTTAACAACTAAAAAAGTCAATTTTCTTGGCCGGGCTTTTTTGTACATACTGATAGATCATTCCCCGAATAAATTCGTTTTCCGGGTATGGCTGAATAAAATCTTTAACTACTTCCGGACGGTCGGGTTGTAAATGCGCGGGGATATAACCCATCCCATAAAATTTCCCCTTATCCACCAGGATGCAGCTCGATTCCCCTGCATTGTTTCCCGAATCTATTATCGCGAAACTTGGTAAATGTGCCTGTAATTTAGTTATAGCCTCTTCTACCCGCTGATTGTAGAGCTGCGGATCTTCTGCATTACCACATGCTCCCCGGCAATAAGCTGATTCAATGCCGGTGCAGGATGAGTTATCCGTTTGAATGAAATTCAATTTAGGACAAAGACTAAACTCGACCGTTAACCGGTTCAATAAGCGGTGACCTTCGGTCAGTAAATGAAAATGAAACACTGCTTCAGGTCCCTTTCGTTGTTTATCAATTACAAGCCGGATATAGCCGTTACGGTCTTCATAACGGTATATGGCATATGCCGACTGAATAATTTTCTGACTGGTGTTGTAACGTGGCCATAAACGTTTGATCTCTACGCTTTCCAGGATAGAGGCCATAAGTTCAGTACTGCAGGGTTTATGGGTAATTTTATAAATATTCCGTAAAAACTCCTGCCGTTGGCGGCCTGCACCATTATGGGTAAAATGACCGGAGACCCGGTATTTAATATTTTTCGCTTTGCCCACATAAATCACCTGATCTTTCTGATCATGAAAATAGTATACTCCCGGGCAGTATGGCAGGGCATCTATTTGGGTACGGGGTAAGTTCGGTGGCAGGCATTGCTCTTTTGAACCGCGCTTAAGAAATTGTTCAATAAAGGTTTTTCCGTCGCGGTCAAGCATAAGATTGAACAACCTTACGGTTGCATCCGCATCACCACCGGCCCGGTGTCGTTGTTCTACCTGGATTCCAAAATTGCGACAGAGTTTTCCCAGGCTATAGGAAGGCAGATCAGGAAACACTTTGCGGGCAAGCCTTACGGTACAAAGCTTTTGACACTGCAGGTCAAATCCTGCTATCGCCAGGTGATGTTTCAGAAAGGAATAATCGAAATTGACATTATGGGCGATGAATACCCTGCCCTGCAGCAGGGTGTAAATTTTTTCAGCCACCTCCGAAAACGGGGGCGCTTTAGCCACCAGATCGTGTCCGATGCCTGTGAGTACCTGAATAAAATACGGGATGGGAACGGAAGGCCGGATTAGTGTTTCAAAACGGTCGGTTACTGTACTGCCATTGTGTAAAATAATAGCAATTTCAGTAATGTCATTATTGTTGGCATACCCACCCGTAGTTTCAATATCTACTATTGCATACATCAGCAGTAAAGTTACCGGATATCTGAAATTTTTATAGTCAATATTTTAAAGAGGGCCAGTGCTACTGTTTTCTGGATTGCTTCGCCTACGGCTCGCAATGACGGGAGGTCAGCTCCTTTAATTGTTCACTTTAAATGTTTGGAAATCTGGATTTAATCCACAAACCTTGCTGTACATCATTGCGAGGGCTTTGCCCGCAGCAATCCAGGTAATTACAATTCTTATTGTTGAACATAATATACAAAGCGATATTGCATAATTGTTAACAGTTTTTAACAATTTCCTTTGAAATTCAGGGAAAATGACCTAATTTTATACCATTCCACATTAAGATCCATATTCCTGCGATTTACCTTCCCGCTCCGTATACTCTGAAAGGCTGAAACCACTAATCCTTCGTATTCACTTTAAAAGTTTAACGAATGAAAAAGAACTCTACACACTTTCATCTTCCAGAGGCAGCCAAGGTTACCTTAATCGCACTTGCATTTGTATCGCTGGTGTTTTTACTTGCCTACCTGTTCTGGTTTGGTTAGAAATTTTAGTTATGTTGAACAAAGCCTGCCAGGTCTGATCAGCAGAACTGCAGGCTTTTTATTTCCTTTCACACAGGCCGGATAATCCCACTCTTAACACTGCCTAACAATGCTTATTTTTGCAACCCTCAAGCAAAACAGGAGCATATACCATGGAATTAAGCAAGCACTATGAGCCCGGCGCGGTTGAAACCTACTGGATAGAGCATTGGAAAAAAAGCGGTCACTTCACCAGCACACCCGATGACCGTAAACCCTATACCATCTGTATTCCACCCCCCAATGTAACCGGAGTACTGCACATGGGTCATACACTGAATGAAACGGTTCAGGATATTCTTATCCGCCGTGCACGAATGTCGGGATACAATGCCTGCTGGGTTCCCGGCAGTGATCATGCCTCTATTGCCACCGAATCGAAAGTGGTGGAAATGCTTCGCGAAAAAGGTATATCCAAAAATAGTCTTACCCGTGATGAGTTCATGGATTATGCCTTTCAATGGAAAGAGAAATACGGCAACATCATCTACCACCAGATCGAACGGCTGGGTTGCAGTGTTGACTGGAACCGTACCACCTTTACCATGGATCCGGATTATTACAAAGCGGTCATTAAAGTGTTTACCGATTTGTATGCCAAAGGAATGATTTACCGTGGTGCGCGTATGATCAACTGGGATCCTTCCGCGAAAACCGCGTTAAGTGATGAAGAAGTGGAATACCGCGATGTGGAAGGTAAGCTCTATTATGTACGGTATCCTGTAGTAAATGCGGAAGGCATTGAAGAACCCGATACATACATAACGATTGCCACTCAACGGCCGGAAACTATCATGGGCGATACGGGTGTTTGTGTTAATCCGGGCGATGAACGCTATCTGCAGTTTAAGGGTAAATACGCGCTGATACCGCTGGTGAACCGCATTGTTCCGATCATTTTTGATGAATATGTTGATCCTGCATTTGGAACCGGCGCACTGAAGATTACCCCCGCACATGATATCAATGATTATACACTCGGACTCAAATACAACCTGGAAATTATTGATACCCTCAATGTGGATGGAACACTCAGTGAGGCGGCCCGGGTTTTTGTTGGAACCGACCGCTTTGAAGCCCGCAAACTCGTGGTAGCGGAATTGTATAAACT
>JAEYRC010000367.1 GCA_023409675.1 Bacteroidota bacterium | reverse complement strand
ATGCTTTCCCACGCAGTACTGGCCAGCAAATGCCATATGTCTTAAAACTATCTAAGTGCAAAGGCGCCACTACTTCCTCCTTAAGTATTAGCACCTGTAAAAGCTTTACACTAAATAATGAAATTTTTGATGCAACGGGAACCTATATACGCATAATTAAAAACAGTACGGGCTGCGATTCCATAATTACGCTTGATCTTATTATAAATAAAAAATATACAGAGCAAACAAAAATAATTTGCCAGGGGGAATATTTTTTTGCAGGAGGTGCCAATCAAACCATTTCGGGAACGTATCGGGATACTCTGATCTCATCTTCAAATTGTGATTCTATCGTTACAACATACTTAACAGTAAATCCCTCGCCTGAACCAATGCTTGGTCCCGACCGGGATCTTTGTGGCGGTACTTATTCCACCATAAGCCCTGGATCGTTTAAGCAATATCTTTGGCAGGATATGTCAACCTCCGAAACGCTTACAATAAATAATCCTGGCCAATACTGGGTAAAAGTGTCCAATGAATTCAATTGCGTGGCTACCGATAGCGTTATTATTAAATCTATACTGCCAGTACCCGATAACTTTTTAAAAAAGACTGACAGCATCTGTACTAACCAAAAACTTCTTATTGCCTCTACAGGCCAATATAATCGATATTTGTGGTCGAATGGCGCTATAGAAAAAGAGACAACATTTTATGCTCCCGGAACATACTGGCTTGAGGTTACTAATGCTATGGGATGTGTGGCAAGAGACAGCATCTACTTATATGGAAAAGATTGTCTGGAGAGAGTTTACATTCCAACTGCATTTTCGCCTAATAACGATGGTGTTAATGATATTTTCAAGGCAGCTGTATTTGGTAATGTCAGAGCGTTTAAACTTCAGATATTTACCAGAGATGGGCAACTTGTTTTTCAGTCCACTGACCCTTCAAAAGGCTGGAATGGAGCTTATAATAATGTCAGTTTCTCTTCATCCACTCTTGTTTGGCAGTGTTTTTACCAATTTGAAAACCGATCACCAGAATACCAAAAAGGAACCGTGACAATAATACGTTAAATAGCGTGACGAAGGATCTGACGCAGTCAGCAACAGACTTTTTGAAAATCATACCCTATATGCAGATTTTATTTTTCCAACAAAGATGATATCACTTGGTTCAAGCAACAATTCATTAAACAAATTGCTGCTGCTTTCCTATCCACCCCTTTTTCTGTCGATATGATCACGGCCATTGCGTGCCAGGGGACCGGGGAAATCTGGCCTGTACTGCGTAAAAAGCAACCTTAGCACAGATGCAATAATATGGCTATGTGTTGGTGATACTATCGACAAAACTGCAACTGGTCGACGAAGTGCATTCATAAAACAAAGGCAGACCTAATTGCAAAACCCAATGGCCGGCAAATGTTTGATATCGCCCATAAGTTTTGCCATGAGTTTGGAATATTTCAATTTGATCTGCAATTTTTTTTGAAGAACCTCTTTATTACCAGCAAGCAGGGTAAGCGTCATTTAAAAAAGCATTGTCAATATATTGATATTTAGTTTGTTTGGGGAGAAGTTATATTCGGCTCACATCTCATTCCGAGAAAATGAAACGTCATAATATTCGCTGAAGACTATAAAACAATGAAAGTTGACTATACTGATAAGATTTAAAAGCTGCTGGCTAAACAGGTCGGTTCGAAAGAAAAATTAGTGGACCTGGAGGGATTATTGAATACCGATATGAAAAGCATGGTAAATCTCTAAAACCTGTATAGGCAGGGCGATATCGTTAAAAAAAGGGAAATAATTGGTTCGATATATCCCGAAAAATTAAAATTTGATGGTTTCATTATCAAACCGCCCGATTGAATGAAGCCATTTCGCTGATATTCAGACTGGACGCCGGTTTCAACCGACAAAAAAAACAGGACAAGAGGAAAAAATCCGCCTTGTCCTGTTGAGTGACCCCGTCAGGATTCAAACCTGAAACCTTTTGATCCGTAGTCAAATGCTCTATTCAATTGAGCTACGGGGCCATTATTTGAGGAGTGCAAAAATAGGGTGATTTCGTTTTTCAGCCAAATTTATTGATCCGTTGGAACAGATTATTTCTTCCTCTCTACAATTGCTCCAGCGGCCAGCGTACAAACGCTTCAATGGCCGCGTATTTCGTTAGCCCCAGTTGCGCGAATAAATTCGCCGTAGCGGCATTGCGGTCTTCCGCACGCTGCCAGAACTCGCGGCTGTCGGAACCCTGGAAGGGTACCATATCTTTTTGCGACTGGTGTATGAAAATACCATAGCGCTTTTTCAATACCTGATCGGGACTCATCGGTATCGCCATCTCAATTTCACTGATATCCCATTCCTGCCAGGCGCCTTTATACAGCCATATCCAGCAATCTTTTACCCACTCTTCACCGGAATCGCGCAGGCGACGCATAGACTCGAAGATGATATCCAGGCAAACCTTATGCGTTCCATGCGGATCGGCCAAATCACCGGCACAATAAACCTGATGCGGCTTCAGCCGGCGCAGTAACTCCATCGTGATCTGCACGTCTTCTTCACCCATCGGGTTTTTCTCGATCGTACCGGTTTCGTAGAAGGGCAGGTTCATAAAATGACTGTTCTCATCGGGAATTCCCACATATCGACAGGTGGCCTTTGCCTCGCAACGGCGAATCAGTCCTTTGATGGCCCTGATCTCCGGAGTATCCATCTGGTTGGTCTTTTTCTGGTTCAGGAAGGCTTCCGCACTTTCCAGAATTTCTGTTGAGCGGCTGCTGTCGATCTGAAACATGTTTTCAAAACCCACGGTAAAATCCAGAAAGCGCGTTACAAACTCATCGGTTACCGCAATATTGCCGGAGGTCTGATAGGCTACGTGTACATCATGGCCCTGGTCGTGCAGGCGCTGAAAGGTTCCGCCCATCGAAATGATATCATCATCGGGATGCGGGGAAAAGATCAGGCAGCGCTTAGGATAAGGCTCCGAGCGCTCAGGATGATTGGGCAGGCTTACATTGGGTTTTCCACCGGGCCACCCGGTGATGCTATCACGCAGCATATAATATACCTGCAGGTTGATCTCATAGGCGTCGCCTTTTTCAACGAGCAGGTCACCCAAGCCGGAATCCTTATAATCGCTATTGGTTAAGCTGAGTACGGGCTTTTTTAATTTAAGCGCGGTATTTACCACCGCCTTTTTAATGATCTTGGGTGTCCAGTCGCAATCGCCGGTCAGCCAGGGCGATTTAAACCGGGTAAGTTCACCAGCCGCAGCATCATCGGTTACAAATAGGCAGTCGCCATGCTGCTGCAACAGCGAAGCGGGAATTTGCTCGGTCTGATTTTCTTCCACCGCTTTTTGAATGACTGATGCCTTGCCCTGTCCCCAGGCCATGAGCAGAATTTTCCGGGCTTTGAGAATGGTGCTGATGCCCATAGTGATGGCCAGGCGCGGAACCTGTGAAATATTGGCGAATTCCTAGCTGTTCGCGATGCGCGTGGAATTATCCAACGCCGTCAGTCGCGTTTTTGAATTGATACTGGAACCCGGTTCATTAAACCCGATATGCCCGTTGTTGCCGATGCCGAGGATCTGCAGGTCGATACCACCCGCGTCTTCGATCATTTGCTCATATTGCAGGCAGTAGTGTTTCATAGTGTCCTTCTCCGTTTCGCCGTCGGGGATATGGATGTTCGCGGGATCTATATCAACATGATCAAAGAGTTGTACCTGCATAAAGCGGTTATAGCTCTGTATGGCGTCCTTATCAATAGGATAATATTCGTCGAGGTTGAAGGTGATCACATTCGCGAAACTCAGCCCTTCCTGCCGGTGCATGCGTACCAGTTCACTGTATAAGGTTTTGGGTGTGGAACCGGTAGCCAGGCCAAGCACACAGGGTTCATTCTTTTGCTGCTTTTCGCGGATTAGGGAAGCGATTTCATGGGCAACGAATAAGGAACCTTCTTTTAGATCAGCAAAAATTTTGACGGGAATTTTTTCGAAAGAGTCTACCATGTTCATATTGGAGTGCATTTGTAAATTATATGGAGAGACGAAAATAACAAACAATTGGCCATGAGGGGTAAAACAAGGTATAAATAAATTCCGTATGCATGAGGAAAATGGAATTCTATCATCGCGATGCAGTAATTTTTATTCAGAAAAATATTCGTCAATTTCAGGTTAAATGGAAATAGCAACAGCATTTTTACATTAGCAGGCGAAAAGATGGTATTTTAGTTCTTCGTATATCCCTTTAGGATATTGAACAGCTTATGACACATGCAGCACAACTACCGGTGAAACAATTCTTTGATGCCTTTCAGCAGCTCGACTGGAAAACCATGCAGCAACAATATGCTGATGACATCGTTTTTTATGATCCGGTTTTTGAAAATCTGCAGGGAAATGAAGTGCGGGCGATGTGGCATATGCTCTGTACCCGCTCGAAAGATTTTTCTTTAACTGTTGAACAAATGAATGTTGATCCGGATCCGGAAACCGGAGCGGGAGGAACCGAATTTTATTACTGCACCACCGACTGGAAAGCGGAATACATTTTTTCCGCCACGGGCAGAAAAGTGATCAACCGGGTTCGGTCGCATATGAAAATTCAGGATGGACTTATTTTGGAGCAAACCGATGCGTTTAACCTGTACCGCTGGACCCGCCAGGCTTTTGGTTTGAAGGGATGGATACTTGGACTGACCAGTTTGTTCAGATCGAAATTACGGAAAAACGCCCGCCAGGGGCTGCAGCTTTTCATGAAGAGACACTATACAAAATAAAAGCAGAAGTGCATTAATATGAGTAACAGAAGAAAATTTATCCGCCAGTCTCTATTAAGCGGAGCCGGTGTACTTGGCTACGGCATGTTGCCCGAAGCGCAGGCCGCGGTGAAAGATAGTCCGCTGGTATTGTCAACCTGGGATTTCGGCCTGGAAGCCAATGAGGAAGCCTGGAAAGTGCTGAACAATGCCGGCCGTGCGCTGGATGCCGTTGAAGCGGGGGTGAAGATCACGGAAGCGGATCCGGGAAATTCGAGTGTGGGCTATGGCGGACTGCCCGATCGTGAAGGGCGGGTGACCCTCGATGCCTGCATAATGGATGACCAGTACAATTGTGGTGCGGTCATGTTTCTGGAACATATCCTGCATCCTATCTCCGTTGCACGGATGGTGATGGAAAAAACCCCGCATGTTATGCTGGCCGGGGAAGGGGCACTTCAGTTTGCCCTGGAGAACGGCTTCCAAAAAACCAATCTGCTGACACCGGAAAGTGAGCGGGCCTGGAAGGAATGGCTGAAAGAATCGAAGTATGAACCGGTGATCAATATTGAAAACAAAACCAACCGCAGACAACCTCCCATGCCGGGCGGACCGGAAAATCATGATACCATTGGTATGATCGCCATGGATGCGCAGGGCAATTTCGGAGGCGCCTGTACCACCAGCGGGATGGCTTTTAAACTGCATGGACGGGTAGGGGATTCACCCATTATCGGGGCCGGACTGTATGTTGATAACGAAATAGGCGCGGTGACCTCCACGGGTGTTGGG
>JAEYRC010000295.1 GCA_023409675.1 Bacteroidota bacterium | reverse complement strand
CTGTGATGCCAGGTTTTTTTCATTTTCCCGGGTTCGCACGGTCTGCACCAGTTCATTGAACTCATGCTGCATACTTTGAAGGGCACGTTCCTTTTCAATGAAGCCAAGCTTGCGCTGTTCAACATCGGCCTCTTCTTTACTGATAACAGCTTCCAGCTGAATTTTTTTATCGGTTTCAGTGGCCGACTGGTCCTGTAGTTCACGGTAGGTGAGGTTAAATCCTTCCAGAGAAGCCTTGGCCAGTTCTATACTTAATTCGCGGTATTCTTTTTTGATCTCGTAATACTTCTCCGCTTTTTTAGCCTGGTTTTCAAGGCTTTTTAGCTGGTTGTGTATTTCAAAAAGAAGGTCTTCAATACGCGCCAGGTCCTGCTGTGTGGCATCCAGCTTCAACTTGGCCTCCCGCTTGCGGGTTTTATAGATGGTAATGCCAGCAGCCTGTTCGAGCATTCTGCGGCGGCTGTTGTCTTTATCCCGGATAATATCATCCACCATCCCCAATTCAATAATGGCATAGGAATCGGTACTGATACCCGTATCCATAAACAGGTTCTGGATATCTTTCAGCCGGCAACTGACATCATTAAGCCGGTATTCACTCTCGCCGCTTTTATAAAATTTACGGGTAACGGTAACCGTATTGAATTCTGTTGGAAGCAGGTTACGCGTGTTTTCGAATGTCAGGCTTACCTCAGCCAGGCCGCTGGCCGAGCGGGTTTTCGATCCGTTGAATACCAGGCTCTCCAGGTTTTCGGAACGAAGCTGACTGATCTTCTGTTCTCCTATCACCCAGCGGATACTGTCAATAATATTGCTTTTTCCGCAACCGTTCGGACCTACAATACCGGTGATGTTGTCATCAAAATTAACCACCGTCTTATCGGCAAAACTTTTAAAACCCTTTATTTCCAGACTCTTTAATCGCACGTGCACTGTTTTTGGATAACAGCAAATATAAAAGAATAGCCATAGAAAAAAACGGCTGTAATGCAGTACCACAGCGTATTTATTCACTACTTATACACAACCCGCGCGCATACATCATTTGCCTGTTTTAATTCCGGAAAATTAGCCGTATAACCGCAAAAGGCAGAACAGCCTTATGCCGTCCTGCCTCCTTCGGAAAATAATTCTTCTTAATTTCCGGCGCTCTTAAACAGGTTTCCTTTGGAAATTATGCTGTCACTTTTTGTAGCACTGTATAAAACATGCAGGTAAGCATTGTATTTAAGGATGCTGTCATACGTGAGCTGAATTTCGGTATTATCAGCGCCTTTCAGTTTTTTAATACTGAGTGTTTCTGAAGAAACCGCCCCGCCGTTACCGGTTATATTATTCAGGGAGAGCGCCAGTACACCCTCATCATTCAGGCTGCCATTGTAAAGGCGCAGCAGGTGAACGGTATCTTTCACCGACTTATTGAGTGTTACCCGGAGGTTAAAAGTTTTATCGGCATTTTCACTTACCCTGAGCTTTCCCGTTACACCATTGTTTCCTTCCTGTTGCAGGTTATACTCCTGGCTTCGTGCTGCAGTATCATCATCTTTATCGCAGCTTACCAGTAAAAATGAACAGAATGCTGACGCCAGCAGGAAAGCTCCCGCTTTTGAATTTCGGATTTTCATAATAAAATTTTAGTTGATTGAACGATCAAATCCTTCAGCGCTGATGAATTCATTTATCGCTAACCTGACAGTCGCTTGTATGGCAGCGTTGCATTTGTTGCAGCAAAAAAATAGTACAGGATAAGCAGAGCAGTACATCCGTGAAGCGCAATTCGCAGGTTGTTATTGAAGCATTAGCGTACACCGGAATCCGGAAAATGGACGAGTTGCTTATCCTGCCGGGATCCTGATGCTCAATTTGTAAATATTTGTATCTTTCCGAAAACTACAACTGCATGAAAAAATTTCTTGTTCCAACAGATTTCTCCGACACCTCAAAAAATGCGGCACGGTATGGCGTACTAATGGCGGCCAGTGTTCCCGGATCGACGATCATTCTTTATAATATTTACAGCAGAATTGCTGCCGGATCTGATGGCACCCCGCTGACTGAAAATGAGTCGGACCGCAAAACTGTATTAACGCACGCGCTAAAAAATCTTGAACTCGAACTCAGCCAGTTATCGGATGTTCAAATTGAATACGTAGCAGAAGAAGGCTCATCACTGGTTGAAAGTATTACCCGTTATGTTCGGCATAATAATATTGATATCGTTATCATGGGTATTACCGGCGCTACCCGCGTTGAACAGATCTTTATGGGAAGCAACACGCTGAATATGGTTCACGAAGGTGTTTGCCCGGTGATCATTGTTCCACCCAACGCGCAGTTTGAAAAAATCGAGAATGTGCTTTTTGCGAGCGATTTCAAGAATGTAAAAATGAGCACACCCATTGCCCGGATCAAATCTATTCTGGATATTTTTAAACCCGTATTACATATTGTAAATGTTGACCATGAGCATTATGTTGAGGTAACAGAAGAATATAAATTCGAAAGGGCGAAACTGGAATTGATGTTCCAGGAATATAATCCGCAGTTTTCATTCATTCGACTGTATGATTTCCTCGACGCGATCAACTCTTTCGCTTCAGATTATAAGATCGACCTGATCATTACAGTACCCCGTAAGCATGGTTTCCTGAAAAGTCTTTTCACCACCAGTCACACCAAAAAACTGGCTTACCACAGTCATATTCCTATTGCGGCAATTCTTGAATAAGCAACGTGCTACTAACAAAAAAGAGGCCGTCCGGAAAAACCCGGGCGGCCTTTATAATTTGAAGAAGATCTAATCGTTTTATTAAACAAATGAATGATATACCGGTCAGCTGTTACCCATTTGTTTCAGAAACGCGACATGCGATGCCACAGCATACCTGACTTTCGGATATTCGATATAGGCTATGCCGTATTCCTGACAGGCCTGGCGAATGATCTTGCTGATATTAGGGTAATGCACATGCGAAATTTTTGGAAAAAGGTGATGTTCAATTTGAAAATTGAGCCCTCCTACCAGCCAGGATACCAGCCGGTTGTTGGTAGCAAAATTCGCGGTGGTTTTGATCTGGTGAATCGCCCATTCATCTTCCAGTTTACCGGTGAATTCATCAGGCATTGGAAAAGCGGTATGTTCAACGGTATGCGCCAGCTGAAACACCAGGCTGATCACCAGGCCCGCAACAAATGTGAAGGTCAGAAATCCGATCAGCCAGGGCATAAAGCCCACCATCAGGATGGGAACAACCACAAACATGGCAAGGTGCAGCACTTTGAATCCCCAGAATATCAGGTGATCGTTCAGGCTCATTTTCTTTAGTGCCATAGAGCCTACCCGGTTTTTAAAATATTTCTGATAATCCAGAACGAAAATCCAGAGCAGGTACAACAGCGAATACAAAAACCAGAAATAAATATGCTGGTATTTATGAAGGGCATGTTTGGGTTGCGTGGTGCTCATGCGCATCCAGGGCTGAATATCGATATCATCATCTATACCATCGATGTTGGTATAGGCATGGTGAATAACATTATGTTTAACATTCCACATGAAACTGCTTCCGCCCAGGATATTCAGGGTAAAAGCGGCCATTTTATTCACGAAACGGTTAGTACTGAAACTGCCATGCGCACCATCATGCATAATATTGAAACCAATGGCGGCTACAATACAGCCCAGAAGTACCGATTCAAGAATCGCGTATACCGGTGGCGGGGTGAAAAAGACCAGGTGAACATACACCCCCAGAAATGAAACCATTAAAAAAATGGCTTTGAAGAACAGGGAAAAGTTGCCTGTTGGCGAGGCGCCGGATTCTTCAAAGTAATTGTTGATTCGTCTTTTTAGTTCAGCATGAAAGGAATTGGGAACATTTGTAAATTTCGGAGTGGCCATTGATGCAGGTTAAATCTTAAGTCTTTTAATAATCTGCACAAAGATACTTTATTCAGGGTTTTATACTTGTTAAAACAGCGTATTTAACCTTAAAAATGCCCCATTCCTGACAAAAATCATGTTTCTACCTGTACCAATGCATCGAGGTTGTGAATGCCGATCGCTTTTTCCGCAATAAAGCCTTCAGCATATTTCACCCCAATCCGCTTTCCCAGCATACGGGCCCGGGCAATGATGCTTTCAAGGAAATCAGGGTTGGAAATATAGGTCTGAAGCGAGCCATCGCCGGGTTCACCTGCAAAAAACTGGGTGGTGTACGCTTTAACCGATTCCATGCGTTTTTCAAAAACCGCGCTGATATCGATGAGCAGATCCGGCTCATGAAACCAGTCCTGTAAATAATGCAGAACATATTTTGGTCTCCAGCGTTCCTGAAGTACACCGTCGTCATCAGTGGTTTCTATTTTCACCAAACCGGAAAGATAAGCCGCATCACGGATAAGCTGCCCTGCCCGCCCATGATCGGGGTGCCGGTCATTCAATACATTAGCCAGAATGATTTCAGGGCGGAATTTACGGATAGCGCGAATCAGGGTAAGCTGATGCGCTTCATCATTTTTAAAGAAGCCATCGCGCATCCGGAGATTTTCGCGCACATCCACACCCAGTACCCGGGCTGCCGAAGCAGCTTCGTCATAACGGGTTTCCACTGTTCCACGGGTTCCCAGTTCACCCTCTGTCAGGTCGATAATTCCGGTTTTTTTGCCCCTTTGCTTTTCAATGAGCAGGGTACCGGAACAACCGAGTTCTACATCGTCGGGATGCACACCAATTGCCAGTACGTCGAGCTTCATGCCTGAAACCTTAGTCGTATTCATTCTTTATTTTTAATCGTTGCCGGCAAAGGTAAGCATAAGAATTCCATACCTACTACCCCGGCTGGCAGGGTTTCTTTGGCTCTTTGATGGCTCTTAAGTAATTTCGCCCCTGGTTTTACGGGTATCCTTAAGCGGATTAACCGGTTAACCTTCAGACTCTATCATTCATTAAATTAAATACTGAACAGAATGGCATACGATGTAATTGTTCTCGGCAGCGGTCCAGGTGGATACGTCGCCGCAATACGCGCGTCTCAACTCGGATTAAAAACAGCGATCATAGAGAAGGAAAGCCTGGGCGGTATCTGCCTGAACTGGGGTTGTATTCCTACCAAAGCGTTACTGAAAAGCGCCCAGGTGGCAGATTATATCAAGCATGCCCGTGATTTTGGTATTGAAGCCTCCGGCGAAGTTGATTTTCCCGCCGTTGTAAAGAGAAGCCGTGGTGTTGCCGATAAAATGAGCAAGGGTGTTCAGTTTCTGATGAAGAAGAATAAGATTGATGTTATCATGGGTTTCGGGAAACTTGTCGCGAAAGGTAAACTGGAGGTAACCGCAGCCGATAATTCCAAACAAACTGTTGAAGCTAAACACATCATCATTGCCACCGGAGCCAGAAGCCGTGAATTACCCAACCTGCCCATTGATGGAAAACAGGTTATCGGATACCGCGAAGCCCTGGCTTTACCGGAAAAACCTGCTTCCATGATCGTGGTCGGCAGTGGCGCAATCGGATCGGAATTCGCCTATTTTTACAACAGCATGGGTACCAAAGTAACCCTGGTCGAATTCCTTCCCCGTATTGTTCCGGTTGAAGATGAAGATATCTCCAAAGAACTGGAAAAGAATTTTAAGAAGAGTGGTATTGAAGTGCTCACCGGAAGTGAGGTAACAAAGGTTGAAGCTGCAGGAAATGGGGTGAAAGCAACCGTTAAAACTCCCCAGGGTGAAAAAACACTGGAAGCCGCTGTAGTGCTCAGCGCTGTTGGGATTTCCGCTAATATTGAAGGAATCGGACTGGAAGAGTTGGGCATCAAAACTGAAAAAGGCCGCATTACGGTCGACAATTTTTATAAAACTTCTGTTGAGGGTGTTTATGCTATCGGTGACTGTGTTCCTGGTCAGGCGCTTGCACACGTAGCTTCAAAAGAAGCGATCATTTGTGCTGAAGCTATTGCCCACAGCGAAAAGAAATTTGATCATAAGCCCGAACCGATCGATTACAATAACGTTCCCGGCTGTACCTATTGCTATCCTGAAATCGCTTCTGTTGGTTATACAGAAAAACAGGCCAAAGAAGCGGGCTACGAGGTAAAAGTGGGTAAATTTCCATTGAGCGTTTCCGGAAAAGCCACTGCTGCCGGTCATACCGAAGGTTTTATTAAAGTGATCTTTGATGCCAAATACGGCGAATGGCTGGGTACGCACATGATCGGGTATAATGTAACCGAAATGATTGCGCAAACAGTTACGGCCCGCAAACTGGAAACTACTTATCATGAAGTGTTAAACAGTATTCACCCCCACCCAACTATCAGTGAGGGAGTTAAAGATGCTATTGAAGTGGCCTATGGTGAAGCGATTCATTTGTAAGCCACCGAGGAACTATATTCAGTTGGTTTGGTAGCATCCTGGCCGACAGCTTTTAAAAAAATCCCCCACCCGGGGATTTTTTATTTGAGGATCATCCGGGCAATTTTTTCTCCGGCAACCGGCGCCAGGGCCACCCCCATTCCACTCATCCGCGCGGCAAGGAATACCTGTGGTTCAATGCGGTCGAGTATCGGTGCTTTCGAAGATCCCATTGCCATTATACCACTCCAGTGATCGGTGAGCAGATACCGCTGGCCAGGTATCAGTTTCTGCTGTAAAAATGTTTCGAGATGCTGCCGGATCGTATCGGTGATTCCTGATGTAGCGGTTGCTTCGCGCTCAAAATCTTTATTCCGGGCGCCACCCAGGATAATCCGGTCGCCATGATTTCTGAAGTAATAAAAACCTTCATCGTAATGAAAACTGCCCGAAAATGCAGGTGGCCGCTCGGGCTGTACAACAATAACCTGGCCGCGCGCGGGAAGTATATCAACCTTATTAAGCAGGGAAGCGGTAAAAGCGTTTGTGCATAGAAGTAAGTTTGCACAGCTGAATGTAAATTCGGAGCTGTTCACGGTTATCTGCCCGGATTGCGGCATATAACTATCGACCCCGATACCGTAGAGTATCCGCACACCCATAGACGTTAGCTCATGCTGCAGTGCCTGTAACAGTTTACCCGGATGCAGGGTTCCTTCATGACGGTTCAGAATGAGGTGCTGAATATCTTTAAAGCCGAAAGCTGGAATCTGGTGATCGGCTATACTAAAGCAGGTGCTGGTGCCTAAAAATGTTTTCAATTGATCATTCAGCCAGGAAATCGAATCCTCTAAATCCGAAACCGGATTGCCCGCATCGATCAATTCATAACCACCGTTCAACTCAAGATCCACTTTATGCCGCGCTGCTATCCGGGATATCTGCTCCAGGCCTCTGAAGCGCATTTCCGCCAGCTCAAGCATAGCATCTGTGCCCGACTGACGCGTATCGGCAAGTAATTCGGTCAGGCTTCCAAAACAGGCAAAGCCGGCGTTTCTGCTGCTTGCGCCTGCCGGAACCGAGCCTCTTTCAAGAATAAGAATGTTTAGAGCGGGTTGCGCTTTTTTCAGGTGATAAGCACTCCATAAACCCGTAAATCCTGCGCCGACGATCAACACATCAGCGGGTGCATAAAAGGTTTCCTTTTCCCATACCGAATATTGCATACCACAAATGTACTGCCTGGCCGTCAATCCATCCACTCAACGCTTTACCAGCTTGAACAGCTTGCGTTTGTTACCAAGAGAAACGTAATACAGTCCTTCGCGGAAGCGCGTCATATCGAGCTGAATCTGGCCTTTGGAAATTAATGCCTGATGTACCTGCTGACCCAGTGCATTGTATACGGTGATCGGCTGACCAATGAGGTTATCCTGTGTTTCGAGCTGAACAGTTACCATACCGGATACCGGATTTGGAAAGAATTTTACCGGTAATGTTATTTCTTCCTGCTCCTCAGTTTCTTCCACAACAGGCCCCGACAACCCGTTTGATGTCAGCAGGGCATGACGGAAGGAGCCGGGCTCAAATGCTGAACGCATCCGCGTAGCCTGGCCGTAGGTAAACATGCTGGTACATTCATCATTCGTAAAATCCATGAAATTCATATACATGTTGCCCGAATTATTACAGGAGGTAACTAACCCTCCCGGGCAACCGCGTGTGGCTGACTGCTGGGGCGGGGTGTCATCAATAGCATCATCACCGCAGTAGCTGTCGCCCCAGATATGCTTTAGTCCCAGCCAATGGCCTACTTCATGTGTTGCCGTGCGCCCGTGACCGGTTTGACCAATACCTGTTTTCCCAAATGCCTTATAACTGATAACAATGCCATCCCGATCAGCAGGACCTCCTAACGGGCTCGAGTAACCGGTGAGGCCTCCTGCCAGGCTTCCCACCCAGATATTGAGGTAACTTCCCGCATCCCAGGCATCGGAGCCACCAATGGAACTGAATTTGATCCGGTCGTCGTACGTAAATACCTGGATGGAAGTTCTCCGGCGAATGATTCCTGTACTGGGATTTCCCGAAGGGTCGATGGTTGCCAGTTGAAATTCAATATGACTGTCGGCAGCCAGGCGGGCAAATGCTTCAGGCACCCAGGGCTTCTGCTCGTTTTTATTGCGGAAATCCTTGTTCAGGATATCAAGCTGCGCCTTGATCTGCGCGGCACTGATATTCTGACTTTCTGAATTATAAATGATGTGAACCACCACCGGAATGCGAATTATGGGTAATTCGGGTTGCCTTGAACCATTTGCCGTAGATGGAATTTCACGAATGACCTGTTTGGGTGGAATTTCAGCCCTGATGATCGCGGGAGCCAAAGACGCATCGGTTAACAACTGCTGGCGATATGCGGTAGTTTCACATTTATCCTGGGCAGACAGGGAAACGGCAATAAATATAAATACAATGAGGAGTCGAAATGTCTTCATGAGTCCAATCTTTTGTGGATGGCTCATCACCGGTACCGGATATGCATTTCACAGGAATTGCCTTTTTAAAAAGCGGCTGAATACAATAAATCAGAGGATAATTGAAGACTTAAGAAGGATAACCACGAGCCGGCCCAGAGGTTTTGACCGGTGTTCAGAAGTTAAGCAGTTGTAAAAGAACAACATTATTTTTGTATTTCAAAGCGGCTGTGGAAAAATTCAGGGCAGTAGTATCAGGTCATATGTTTAACCCGGAAAACACTTCTGATCTAAAATTGTATTTTCGCTTCCTGATATGAAAAAAAATCTCTTTGCCTTCATTTGTACGATAGTGTTGCTGGCCTGTAATGATTCGGGTGACCAGCAGATTGATCCCCCCGCTCCTCCCCCTCCGGCTATTGGTTTTACGGTACTGAATGTATTGCCCCATGACACCGCTTCCTTTACCCAGGGACTGAGCTATTACCAGGGAAGATTATTTGAAAGTACCGGCCAATACGGAACATCATGGTTTGGTCCGGTGAATCCGGCCAATGGCCGTATCGATAGGAAGATCAGTCTCGACCAGCAGTATTTCGGGGAAGGACATACGTTCTTAGACGGGAAACTTTACCTGATCACCTGGCGTGAGCGCAAAGGCTTTATATATGACGCTGAAACGTTTTCGCTGATCAAAGAGTTTCCATTGCTTACAGAAGGCTGGGGCCTGACCACAGACGGAAAACACCTGATCCTCAGCGATGGATCGAGCAATCTCTTTTTCCTTGACGCGCAAACGGGTGAGGTCCGCAAAACCCTGGGTGTAACAGATGCCTATGGTCCGGTTCCCAATCTTAATGAACTGGAGTATATCAACGGATTCATTTATGCCAATCAATGGCAAACACGTTTTGTACTTAAGATAGATCCGGAAAACGGCCAGGTTACAGGCAGAATGGATTTCAGGGATATTTTGGCTGAAATCAGTTCCAGGGAACCCGGGTTCGAGTTTGATGTAAAAACCCTGAATGGTATCGCCTGGGACAGTACATCGAATCGTATGTACATAACCGGTAAATACTGGCCAAATATGTATGAAATCAAACTGAACTGATCAGCTGTTTTTCTTACAGATATAAATTACCGAACTACAGGTAGCGGGAATGAATAATGCTTTCAGGTTAGAAAGCAATCCGGTTAGGACCGCCCGTACCAATCCACTTTTACCGTTTTTATATTGTTCACTGAGCATACTCACATAAAAACTGTCGAACCACATGGGTTTTTGTTCTGTAATGGAAAAACCATGTTGTGTCATCAGGTGACGGATGGCCGCAGGAGAGAAATGATATAAATGACGGGGAACATCATAAGCCGCCCAGTACTGCTGATATACACGCGCATCATAACTGGTATAATTCGGAACAGCAATAAGCAGATGGCCTCCCGGAACAAGTGAACGGGAGAATTTATTCAGTGTACCATGCAGATCATGAATATGTTCAAGAACATGCCATAAGGTAATAACGTCGTATTGCTGATTTTCCAGGCCGTTAAACGCTGCAGGAGTGAGCAGGTTGAGGCGGTATTTTTTTTGGGCTATACTTCGGGCTGCCTCATCCGGTTCAACACCCGTAACGGTCCACTGTTGCTGTTGCATCGTCGCAGCAAAGGCGCCGGTTCCAGCGCCGTAATCCAGCAAACGGCCCTTTCTGCCGCGAAAAATTCCCGATACCAGTCGGGCTTTCGAACGCAGGGTAATTTTTCTTACCCGATGATACAGTGAATTTATCAGTCCCTTACGGGTATCTGTATGCGAAATATAATCCTGTGACTGATAAAATTTACCGATATAGGGTTCCGCAGGCGCGTACTGGGTAAAGCGCGCGGTACATTCGGCACAATGCCACACGGAAAATACATTGTGCGATACGGTATAATCGGTTACTTCCAGTACCCCGCTGATCCGTGGAGAATGACATACAGGACAAGAAGTATACGTAATGGTGGCGCTCAAATGTAGCTGGTGTTTATGGATTCAGGAATTATTCGGTATTGATGCTCCGGTAGTTACCGGTGGATTCTACTGAATTACCGTGTTTATAAAAATGAAAGAATATGGCAATCAGGGAAATGGCGCCGATAATCAATGCGTATATCCACCAGGATTCTTTTTCCACCACTTTCTGCTCTTCATAGTAACGGCTCATTTCGGCGGACGTGGTTTCCTTCTCGCCAACGATCATTTGGTGCGTGGCATTGATCCGTATCAGCCTTTCCGCAGCCACGGGCTCAAGCCCCGACGCGATATTCGCGAAAGGCTCAAAATGTATCTCTCCGGTTTCATCCTGCATAATGCGGCCTACTTCCGGTAATTCAACAGGCTGATTATTGCGTACTGTTTCCCGGAGGTCTGCAGCCCAGTCGTTATACCAACGTATCGCCTCGTATTCGGCGATATTTTTACGACTGGCCAGGAAGTGAAAAAATTCTTTATCCGGCGAATCAAAATACCGGTCGAACCGGTAATGATATGACGGAGGGATTATCTGTTTATTTACGAAATCAGACTGAGCCGGAGTGCGTTCCACATAAATAGTTCCCAGCCCCGGAACACTGAGGCTTTTATGCAATATCAGGTAAGTATGTAGTACGCTCAACATTCCTGCGAAGTGACCAAATTTTGATCAAATTAAAAAATTGTATTCAGAACCGGTTATCCGAATGCTTAATTGTCAAAATTATACACCAGTCCGCCCAGCAGGTTAAATCCATAAACCTGGTACTGATTCCAGCGTTCATATTTATTATTCAGAATGTTGTTGAGCTGAAACCAGATATTAAAGTTTCGGGTTAAGCGAAATTCTGCCCCGGCATTCAGATCAAAACCACTCTGACCTTTGAAGTCGTTGTTATTTTTATCGAGGAAACGGGCGCCATTAAAGGCCCATGCTTCAGTTTTGAACCACAAATCTTTCATGACCTGCAGGCGGAAGGAAGCATTCAGTTCCATCGGTAACATGCCCCAGGCTTCGCTTTCCCGCTGAATTTTACTGAAACTGTTCCAGTTGAAACCTGCCTTTACCAACAACTGTTCCCCTTTCTGGTAGGCGGCTTCGAGGTGGGTCTGAAAAATGTTCAGCTTTGGTTCGTAACGGATGTTGAATTGCTTTCCATCGATCGTGTCATTAACAAATAATGGCGCATTGAAATGTTGCTGAAATCCGATTTTGGCAGAGTAGGTAAAATGACTGCCTGCTGATCCCTTCAATCCAAGATACCCTTCCTGAACGCGGGTATTCATTAAGGAATCGGGTCTGCGAAGCCATGGATTTATTGAAGCGAATCGCTGATAAGCCCCTTTGTTGTAATACCCGATCCATCCAACCTGCAGGGTTGCCCGCTGATCATTGGTGGTGATATCTGCCATCAGGTTGGGAAGCAAGTGAAAATCTCCCTGATCCCAGGAAGGAATAACTCCAGCATGCAGGTTAACGTTTTCATTCCGGAACAGCAGAGAAGGCTTTGCCAGGAATAAATTATTATTATAAGAGGTTTTAGTCGGTTCGTTTAGTCTGTAGTTGGTCAGATCCGCCTGCACGCCCAGTTTTATGCCCACCGTTTCGTTGAACATTTTAGATACCGGCAAATCGAGCACTGTATTGGCTTCGGCGGTTCCCGGCTTATAGTTATCGGAGAAATAGGAAACTTTCAGCGAGGGGTTATACGAAATTCCAAACTCGGTAGGTACAATATTACGAAGCGCAAGTCTGCCTTCCAGCGTTTGAAAATTCTGCCGCAGATCGTTCTTATCAAACTGAAGACTGTCGGGCCGGAATCCATATAAATTATAGTTATCCGATTTGAAACCGAGCCCTCCGGTCCACTCGAGCCCCGACTCGGTTTTGTAGGTAAGAATGCCCTGCACGGCAGTCTGACTGCTTTTCTGAAAATCCAGATCGCCCCGGGCACTGAAATGGGAAGCAAATAAATTGAAAAAAGTGTTGGTGCCATCTCCAAAACTCATCCCGGCTTTTATATAAGGAAGGTAAACATTCCCTACCCCGGCTTTGATATAGTTGCTGTAATTCCATCCGGAAGCGCTGTCAGGCGTAAGCGCTGATGGCGTCAGGTCGGCCGGCTGGTAACTGAAGAACAGGTTTTCCGCCGGTATGGAATAGTTCAGCACAGGTCTTGAACTGTCTGCTACAGGCGGGGCGGCATTGAATTGCACTTTCGCCGGTTCACGCAGCACCGGTTTATAAGTAGAGGTGATATTTATGGTTCGGGTGGTATCCTGCGCCTGTGAACTCACGGCCAGTACTACACATCCGATCGCTATAACAAATCCTTTATACATTGATTTAAATTGAGCGTTAAATATATTCAGCGTTAATCGCCGATCTTACTGTTTCGTTTTTCTTCTTCAACAACCTGCTGCAGTTTCGAAGCCGCAACTGTTTTCAAATCCTCTTCACGGGCATTATCTACAACACTCTGGAAGGTGGCTTTGGCATTGAAATAATCCTTCTGCTTAAAGTAAATATCACCCAACAGGATATAACTTTTGGTTACCCACCAGGAATAGGAACCGGATTTATTGATCACTTCAAAAGCAGACTTCTCCGCATCAGCAAGCTGATTTTGCGCAAACTGGCAATTGGCGATCTCATAACGGGCTTCTGCGCCATAGGCCGCTTTACTGAGCGAGGCAACGGTTCGGTAATGCGTGATCGCTGCCGCACAGTCATTCTTCAGTTGATGCGACTTCGCAATGGCCAGGTTGGCCAGGATCCGGTCATCTGTTCCTACACTTTTCTGGTCGAGCAACTCACGGGCATTAGCAACCGCATCATCCCATTTCTCTAACTGGTACTGGCTTCTCAACAGGCCGCGCATGGCTTCGAGCTTCAGGTTTTGCGTGGGCGCGAAATCACGCATTTTTCGGAAATAGGTTTCCGCCTTTTCGTAATTTTTAAGATCGAAAAAGTTGAGGCGGGCAGCCTGCGTAAGCGATTTTTCAGCAAAGCGATGCGGTACCCTGTCGGCCAGCAATTCATACCCCTGGGCAGCTTTAGCCCAGTCTTTCTGGCTCAGGTAGATTTCACTTTTATAATACAGGGCTTCCAGGTTATGCGCGCCATTGGGAAACCTCTTCAGATAGTCTTCGAACTTGGCCGCGGCAGCAGCGAAATTGCCATTATTCAGTTGCACCTCCGCTTCAGCATAGGCAAGCTGATCTTCCTGCGTGGCCGAAACTTCGCGACCCATGGATCGGGCAAAAGCAACGTATTCATCGGATCTTCCCTCTTCTACAAAAATTGCCCGCGCATTTTCCAATCCTTCATTAGCTTCAGGTGAATTCGGGAATTGCTTCAGTAAGGTCGTATATTGATTTAACGCCTCTGTATTATTCTGAAGATTATAATAGGCCAGTCCTAACCGAAGATGAGCCCTGGGCTTCATCGCTTCATTCTGTGAGCTAAGTATGGCGTTCAGGTAAGGAATCGCTTCGCGAAACTGTTCGGAAGCAAGATACGCGCCCGCGATCTCAAAGTTGGCATCATCGACAAGCGAAGAATTTGGAAAGCGTTTACTGATCGACGATAGTTCATTGATTTTTTGCTGGCCATTGCTCACACCGGCGATCAGTCCACGCTGATAAGTGGCATAATCAGCTGCAGGCCAGGAAAATTCAAGCACCCGCGAATACATCGCCGATGCGCGATTGTAGTCGCGGTTCATAAAATAACAGTCTGCCGCCCTCAGGTAGGCATCTTGTTGAACCGCTGAAGCGTTCGCCGAAGGGCTGCCGGCAACCTGCGTAAAATAGCCCAGCGCCTGGCTGTAATTCTCGCGTTTCAAAAAACAATATCCCAGGTTATACTGCGCATTGCGCGGATTAACTTCTCCGTTAACCGCGCTGGATTTCAGGTATTCAAAAAAATATCTGCTGGCCTCTTCAATGCGGTCGAGACGGTAGGCGATCTCCCCTTTCCAGAACTGAACATAGGGAAGCACTGCCTGGTTATCCGGTGCATTTTCAGCACGCGTCAACAATTCATTTGCTGTAACCAGCATACCATCATTGGCCAGTTCTGTTGCACGGCCATACAGTACGCGGGGAATCAACCTGCGGGTTGCCGGAGATGGATTGGGAATAGCTTCCAGCAATTGTAAAGCTTCACGGTAATTATTGGTATTGGCAAAAACACCGATAAGCAGGTCTTTGGCTTCAGTACTGTATTCAGACTGAGGATAGGTACTGATGAACTTTTGTAATTCTGATAAGGCAATATCCTGATAGCCCAGTTCATAGGAAAGCTTGGCATAATTGAACATGGATATTTCCCGTTGCTGCTCATTGCTGCTGTTCGCGGAACAGAAAAGGAAAGCATTCCGTGCATTGGCTTTCTGCCCTGTTTTCAGGTATGCATCGCCCAGCAGATACATGGCATTCTGCGATAAGGAATCTTCTTTACCGCTAAGTTGTTTGAAACCATCAATAGCCTTGTTCAGGTTACCTGTTTTATAATAGCTGTAAGCGAGTTCATACAGATCTTCACGCTTAACTTTTTCTGAATTACTTACATAACTTTCCAGGTAAGGAACTGCCTGGGTATACTGCTGCCGCTCAAAATAGGCATGCCCCACCAGTTGACGCATTTCATTATCATATACCTGACCGCCCCGCATCAGGCGGTCTTCGAGGTAGGAAAGCGCTTTATCTTTCTGGTTGTTGGAATAATTAATGGTAGCAATATAATAGGGAACAATTTTACCGTAATATTCATGGTCTTCCACCACTGAAAAGGACCTCAATGCTTCCTCATAATTTTTTTCATTGAAGGTGATGTATCCGTAGTAATAATTAGCATCCTTATAATTTATATCCTGCGGAGAACGGGCTATGCTTTGTAATAGCGGTTTAGCCTGCGCATATTCTTTCTGACTGAAGTGAGCGTAGCCATGATGAAATTTCAGGTCGGCAATTTCGCGGGCATTCAGGTTGGCGATATTGGTATTTTGATAGGCCGGTATGGCAAGCGCGTAATTCTGTTTACGGAAATAATATTCCGCAAGGTGAAAATTCATCATTTCAACCCGGGGTGCATTATCTTCCGTTTCAATATAATCGCGGGCAACCGGAGCAGCGCCGTCTTCATCCTGCTTTAAGGCGCATACTGTAGTGTAGTATCGAACTTCCTGGTAGTTGAGGGCCTGGTTACTCCTGTCGGTTTCCCGCAGGGTGAGTTGCAGTTCCTTCAGTAATGGATAAGCGAGGCTGTATTGCCCTTTTTGAAAGTAATCTCTGGCCTGTTCGAATTTCTCATCCGGATTATTGGCAAAGCGGGTCTGCTGACCCTGAACTATACTTGCAGACAGGAAAAGAAAAAAAATAACCGATGCCTTTTTCATTGTTCAAGATTATATGATATGGCTCAAATAAGCGGTCTATTGAAACAATCTTATAACAAAAAAGGGTAAGAGGGTTTCAATAGCTAACGGGTAAAGATTCTAATTATTTTACCCATAACCAAACATCGTTCCAAACAGCTGTGGATAAATGACAGGATTAACAATTTGTTTTAAGTACAAAATGGTTTTTACAAACTCCGATTTACACTACTTTTGCGCAAATATCCACTATGAAATCCTTATTATCGATCCGTTACAGCGCCGCATCATTCAACCTGGCCATGCTTATTCTTCGTATAGGCATCGGCGGTCTGTTACTTCCTCATGGTTATGATAAACTTGTTCATTTTAATCAGTATCGGTCAACGTTTATGAATTTTCTGGGCCTGGGAAGTACAACATCTCTTGCCCTGATCATATTCGCTGAATTCTTCTGTTCCGTATTTATCATTGCCGGACTTTTTACACGCATGATGGTAATTCCACCCCTCATCGGCATGTTTGTGGTGGTTTTCAAAGCGCATAACGGCGATATCTTTGGTGATGGTGAACATGGAGCCCTGTTTGCCATCGGCTGCCTGGTATTGTTATTTGTTGGACCAGGCAAAGCAAGCCTCGACGGTTTAATCAGAAAGTAATAAGTTGGTGGTCAGCATCATTTCAATGCATTCAATACCGTAAATAATTTTCTGGTAACCATTGAAGCACTGCCACTGTAATTATTTACTACAATGGCGTAAATGTATTCCTGTCCTGATCCTGATTTATGGTATCCGGCATAGGCTCTTGCTCCATTGATGGAGCCTGATTTCATCTTCATACCATTGATCAGCGGCATAGCATGATAGAAAGAAGCATACCAGGGCCGGCTCCGCGCATATTTCAACACCCCAACCAGCGCTGCCGGCGTGATACGATTCTGCGGGGAGAGTCCGCTTCCATCAACAATATTGAGTGCGGCTTCAGCAATACCAGCCTTTCCGAATAAATCTTTAACGACCGCAACACCCTCTTTCTGCTCGTCTGTTGTTTGCAGTGAAATAGACTTCAGCAAAGCCTCTCCATAAAGATTTATGCTTTTCCGTAAAAACCACCAGGCAATCGTATCCAGCGGTGGAGATTGGTGCGTATACAATAATTCGCTGTTAGCTGCAGGACCTGAGGATAAGGTAGCGGCTCCCATTACTGCCGGAAACCGGAAACCGGATTTTCCGGAATGCTGCAGGTACTCACTGAAAAACCGGAGTGGTTTCGGGTGTGCGGCACTGATAGAAAAGCCGGGTTCTGCCAGCGGAACCGTACCCGCCACCAGCATCGAATTATCCGCTTCCGGATCGAGGTAAACATAGGCCTGATCGCCACTACCTGCAGGGCCTGTCCGAAGTTCAGCGGGGTTTATCGTTATTCCGGTATATACCGGATTGAGCCGCGAGACAAGCACCGGATCCTTAACTGCCCTACCTGGTGTAAAATGAATATCAAACTGATTTTCCCGCCAGTTCAGGGCGGCATGCCGGGCGCCATAATAATTGCCGATATCCTGCCAGATCCATCCATCAGGAAAAGCCTGCGACCCGAAACCCGGAGCCACAATACGTATAGACGCGTTTTCAGCAAAGCCGCGAATACCTTTGCTTTCAAGCACCGCACTCCAGTTTGAATACACTTGTTTTTCACTCGTGGATGGCCAGCGCCAGCTTCCAAGCGTAGGATCACCCGAAACCTGCAGCCACAAATCTCCCGACACCATACCGGAGGCATCGGGCTGAGCGGCATAGAGCGAGGTAGTATAGGTAAAATCCTTTCCAAGTAATTCATAGGCAGCAGCCGCCGTCACCACCTTTAAAGTGCTGGCCGGTGCAAAGCCCTTCTGCTCATTAAGCGCGTAAACTGTCTTTCCCGATAAGGCATCAATCACATAGAAACCGATTATCGCATGCCTGAACTGGTTATCTGATTCCATCACTTTTATTGCCTGTTTCAACTTCTCTGTCACCGTTTGTGCAGCCAGCAGATTCATCGACAATACCCCGATCAGCACTAAAGAAAATTTTTTCATTGTACGCCTTGATTTACTTTGCAGTCAATATACATCCTTTCATTAAATGTGGCAGTTCCATGGCCGATAGTTTTGTTAAAGCAACGGTAATAACCATCGGGGATGAATTGATGGTGGGCCAGGTTATCGACACCAACAGTGCCTGGATCGCGGAAGCATTGAACACGCTTGGCATCTGGCTGCACCGCCGTGTGGCGATCGGTGATAACCGCAATGAGATTCTTAAGACTTTAAAGGAAGAAGCTGAAAACACCGACGTAATTATTATTACCGGCGGTCTCGGACCAACAGCAGATGATATAACCAAACCCGTGCTCAACGAATATTTTGGTGGCAGCATGGTATTAAATCAGGAGGTTCTTGATCACCTCAAGAAACTCTTCGAAATGGTTTTGAAAAGACCTTTTACTGAAAGAAATGCCCAGCAGGCCATGATTCCTGAACGCTGTACGGTGTTGATGAACCATTACGGAACAGCACCTGGTATGCAGTTTGAACGCGATAACTGTATTTATTTTTCACTGCCGGGTGTTCCATATGAAATGCAGGGTTTAATGCGGGATTATGTGTTGCCCCTGCTGAAAAAAAGATTTCCGGCTTACACCATTTTACACCGCACCCTGGTCACCGCAGGCATTGGTGAATCGTACCTGGCTGACCATATCCAGGAATTTGATGCTGGTTTAGATCCATCCTGTTCTATCGCCTACTTACCGGGCAACGGGGTTTTGCGGCTTCGGCTTACTGCAAAAGGAAAAGACGCGGTGGCGCTAACCAGCAGACTGGATAATGATTTTGCCCGCCTGACAAGCCTGGTAAAAGAATGGCTGATCTCGGATGAAGACCTAAGCCTGCCTCAGTTGCTGCTGCGCATGCTGCGGCATTCAGGTAAAACCTTTGGTACTGTTGAAAGTTGTACCGGCGGGTACGTTGCGCACCAGATAACCACAGAAGCCGGTTCATCAGCGGTATTTATGGGGTCGGTTATCAGTTATTCCAACGAAATAAAAATAAACGCACTGGGGGTAAAACCCGAAACGCTTGAACAGGCCGGGGCTGTGAGTGAAGAAACGGTGCTGGAAATGGCTGCAGGCGGATTGAAAAGCCTGAAATGTGATTATATCATTGCCACTTCCGGAATAATGGGGCCGGATGGAGGAACAGGAACAAAACCGGTGGGAACGGTATGGATCGCAACAGGAAACCGTGAAAAGTTAAGGGCCAAAAGATTTCATTTCCGGTATAACCGGATGCAAAATATCCGACTGGCGTCAAATACAGCATTTAACGAACTGAGGAAATTCATTTTAGAAGAGGAAAGCTAACAACTGTTCGCATTCCGAAAATCAAAATCCTTACTTTTGTGCTGCTATGATTGCCTGCCGGTCAATTACTTTTCCGGTTGCTGATCTTCGTTTCACCTAAAACTAATAAACGTATATGGCTGTTGTTGACCTGGTAATGCCCAAATTAGGGGAAAGCATCATGGAAGCTACTATCCTTAAATGGCATAAAAAACCCGGAGACGCGGTGAAATTGGATGAAACCGTGCTGGATATTGCTACGGACAAAGTAGACAGTGAGGTACCCTCAACTGAAGAAGGTATTCTTGAAGAATTACTCTATGAAGAGAATGCCGTGGTGCCCATTGGCGCCGTAATTGCCCGCATCAGAACCGGAGCCGCTTCAGCAACAGGAGCTACAGCTACATCGGCAGCAGCCGGTTTGGGAGAAGCCGCGGCACCCTACAAGATGCATGAACAGGCATCACCGGCTCAGGAAGATGCACAGCCTGCTGCAGAGGAGACCGAACTACAGTCTGCCCCCCGTCCTGTAACATCCGGCAGATTCTACTCACCCCTGGTATTGAATATTGCCGCCAGTGAACAGGTTTCTATGACTGAGCTGGAAGCAATTCCCGGTACAGGCAATGAAGGCCGCGTTACCAAAAAGGATATTTTACAATATGTCAGCGACAGAAAATCTGCGGGAGCAGGTAAAACGGAAGCGCCCGCTCGTGCTGAAGTGATCAGAGAAACCCCGGCACGCAGACCCGAAACAGTGGAAACTCCTGCTACTGATATGATCAGCTATCAGGGCAATGCCGAGATCGTTGAAATGGACCGGATGCGTAAACTTATCTCCAAACACATGACCGATAGTAAACGGATCAGTGCACACGTCACCAGCTTCACCGAATCAGACGTCACCAACCTGGTGCTTTGGAGAAACCGCGTTAAAAAAGAATTTGAAAAAACCGAACAGGAAAAGATCACCTTCACTCCATTGTTTATTGAAGCTATTGTACGCTGCATCAAAAAATACCCTTGGCTCAACAGTAGTATTGAAGGCGATAAACTGATTGTGAAAAAAGATATTAATATCGGCATGGCAACAGCATTGCCTTCCGGAAACCTGATCGTTCCCGTTATACGAAATGCCGAGCAGTTGAACCTCGTTGGGCTGACCAAAAAAGTAAACGGACTGGCCAATGCCGCCCGGAACAACAAACTTAAACCCGATGATACAACCGGAGGTACATTTACCCTGACGAATGTTGGAACCTTCGGCAGCCTGATGGGAACCCCCATCATTAACCAGCCGCAGGTGGCCATACTAGCGGTTGGTGCAATCAAGAAGAGACCCGTGGTGATTGAAACCGAGCAGGGAGATTCCATAGCCATACGCCATATGATGTACCTGTCATTATCGTACGACCATCGGATCATTGATGGCGCTCTGGGAGCAACCTTCCTCAACGCCGTGGCTCGTGAGCTGGAGAACTTTGATGTTAACCGGGGAATCTGAACGAATAATTAACAACCACAACCAGTAACCGCATTTTAATTATGCGGTTTTTTTTTGTAAATTGAACCAGGTCTGTTGCTAATTACCGACCACGACATTAGATAACAATCAGTCTGCCATGAAAACATTATCTGAAACCTGGTTTGCCGACGGGTATATCGATTTTGAATTGAAGAAATACACCCTCCTTGCCTACCTCAGCGAGGTGAACAGCTATTTTACCGAGAATAAATTGTACCCTATTCTGGGCGATGCCATCTTTCATTACAACAATCTTATCGCGTTCCGCGAAAACAAAAAATACCTGCAGGAGCAGTTTCCAAAAAAACTCAATCGTATTCAGCTTGAAAAGCTGGAACTGTTGTACGAACAGATCATTGAGGATGATGAGCTGATGCAGGAACTGGAGATGATCATTCAGTACAGTACTGGTAAAATGAAGGCTGCCATCGCGGAAGGAACTGAAATTTACGAGTATGTGGAGCGTAACCTGAATATATTTCCGGTGGGCCTTATTCCGCTTAAAAACAATGAAGGATATTTTTTTCTCTGCGACGGGAATTCCAGGGAAACCAGGGTTTACCAGTATCAGCTCAGTATCTTCAGCAAGCACGACGCGAAATACCGCGCGATAAAAACCGAATATGTTTCCGGCTGGCAGCGAAACCTGGTGAACACCTACGAGGCCATTAAAACGGAATTACTTAAGGTAAAGAAAGAATTACCCAATCCGGCTGTGTATTGTATTGAAACCGACCTCAGCTACCCGGTGAATGAAACATTGCTGCCGATCGCCAAGCGAACCCTGGTTCGGTATATTACTGCCGCGGCATAAAATCAGTTGAGGACATCCCCGTTTTTAGTGGCGGTTTTCCGGCTTCGGTACACCATAATGGTTTGTAGTACGACAGACAGGAGAATCAGGAATAACCCGGCATAAAAACTTCTACCCAAAAATTCATTTTCATGGTAAACGAGGAAAGCAAGCAGGATACCGTATACCGGTTCCAGATTGAAGGTGAGGTTTACCGTGAACGCGGAGATTTTTTCTAGTGCCTTGAGGGATAACGTAAAGGCCCATACGGTGCAAGCCCAGCCCAGGATCAGCAGCCAGCCCAGGTCGGATAAGGAAGGTAACAATTCCGGTGAAGGAAAAAAGGCGAGGTAAGCAGGAAGCAAGAGTGTCAGAAATATAAAGCCTCCCGAAAGTTCGAACCGGGTTACTGCTTCAGCCGTATTGCGTTTAAGCAGCGGGCGATTCATTATTGTAAACACACTGGCAAGAACAGCCGAGATCACCCCCAGGATTATCCCGGTTTTATACTGTTCATCAAAATGGAAGATCACTGCAATACCGATCATTGCCAGCATACCCAGCAGGATCTCTGACCAGCGCAACGGTAATTTCAGCATCAGCGGTTCCAGGATTGCGGTGAAGAAGCCCATAGAAGAAAAACATACCAGCGCAACCGATACATTCGCATATTTTATACTTCCATAAAATGTAACCCAGTGCAGGGCCACCACTGCCCCAATGCCAAGAATACGCCAGGTATCGGCGACAGATACTTTCGTGCGCTTTTTGCTGATAAAATAAATGATCCACAGCGTTATTGAAGCGATCATCAAACGGTACCAGACCAGCAGTCCCTCATTGAGGGTGATGAGCCTGCCCAATATACCGGTGAAACCCGCGAGAAATACAGACAGGTGCAGGCTGATAAATGCCTTCTTCATACCATTCAATTATTAATAAGGTTCTGCCGGATGTTGAATTGCCGGTACAGCAATGCACGAATTATAGAAAATGCTGATGATGGATTATTTCGCGATAAGTTCATCACGGGAAAGTGCCGGAGCAGCGGATGGGTTCTTCAACCTGTTGCGGTAATCTTTAAACAAACTGTACCAGCGCAATTTCAGTACACCAAGAATACCTTCTTTTACAATGCCTTTGTGCATTTTTGAACTTCCGAGCTTTCGATCAACAAAAATAATGGGCACTTCTTTGATCCGGAAACCGAGTTTCCAGGCCGCGAATTTCATTTCTATCTGAAACGCGTAACCGAGAAAGCGAATTTCATCGAGGTTAATGGCTTCCAGTACTTCCCGCCGGTAACAGAGAAATCCGGCAGTGGTATCCTTTACCGGCATCCAGGTTATCAGCCGTGTGTATAATGAACCGCCTTTGGATAGCATGATACGGTTCGGTGGCCAGTTAACGGTTCCTCCGCCTTTAGTATACCGCGATCCGATAGCCACATCAGCTCCCTGATTTTTACAGGCATCGTACAGGCGATTAAGATCTTTGGGATTATGCGAAAAATCAGCATCCATCTCAAATATGAAATTGTAGCCGTTTTTCAGCGCCCATTTAAATCCGTAGATATAGGCAGTGCCTAAACCAAGCTTACCAACACGTTGTTCCAGGAATAGCTGACCGGAAAATTTTTGCTGAAGATCTTTAACAATTGCCGCGGTACCATCAGGTGATCCGTCATCAATAACCAGAACATGAAAGCCGGTATTCAGATTAAATACGGCTTCCAGGATTGCAGCGATATTTTCCCGCTCATTGTATGTTGGTATGATGACTAATTTTTCCAATATCTTATGGATAAGCGAAATTACACTTAAATAGCATCAGGCCGTAAAACAAGTTACGCACCCCATTTATTTAGCCCTTCTTTAACAGCGTACGATTCAGGATTTCGGTGAGTTTCTTTTTTGTATGCAGTGAAAAATCTCCCTTCATCATCCAGTCATAGTATTGTGGCTCCGATTTTAACACCTCATCAACTGCCCGGCCCTTATGTTTTCCGAAATTAAATACCTCTTTCCCATTCACCATAATCATCCGTCTGCTGAAATCTACCACCGGATCTTCTCCAATGCATTTAACAATACTGTCGACTGTATTGCCCAGTTGCGGATATCGTGTCAGTTGCGATTGCAGCACTTCCCAGGTAGCCATGGCATCTACTTCAGCGCTGTGCGCATTATCAAGGGTCTTATCGCAATAAAATTTATAGGCAGCGCTGAGAGTACGCTGTTCCATCATATGGAAGATCTTCTGTACATCCAGCAGTACTCTTCCCCGAAAGTCAAAATCAATTCCCGCACGCAAAAATTCTTCAGCCAGTAAGGGTATATCGAAACGATTTGAATTATAACCTGATAAATCGCAATGATCAAAAAATTGTTTGAGCTCATTTGCCGCTTCACGAAAAGTTGGCGCGTCCTTGACCATTTCATTGGTAATGCCATGCACTTCAACAATATGATCGGGAATGGGAATTTCTGGATTAATCAACTTACGCTTGATCTTCTTTTGTCCGTTGGGTTGTATGCGGACAATGGCAATTTCGACAATACGGTCTGAAGCGATATTCATACCTGTTGCTTCCAGATCGAAAATAGCCAGTGGACGTTGTAATGCTAACATATGAAAATAATGGCGCTGGGCGCCTTAAATGGACAATCAGCTTCCTTAACCCTTATCAACCGGCGAAGCGGTTAACCGGCGGGCAAAGGTAACACTATCCAACCCATCAAAATCACCCGAACTCATGAATAAAAGACAGGCTTCATGATAATTTCTCGAGGACAGCCAGTCTTCCAGCGCTGTTTTTGAATTGATTACCTTGATATTAGAATTGGCAAAGCCTTCAAGGATCATCTCGCTGTTCAGCGGTGGAAGGCGCTTCAGTTCAAGGGCATGGGAGGAGAAATAAACCACTGCCTCATCCGCGGGATCCATGGTTCCGGCATATTCCGATAAAAAATTCTGGTTTAGGCTACTGAAGGTATGCAGTTCGAAAATGGCCAGTAAGCGCCTGCGTGGAAACTGGGCTTTAACCGCGGCAAGCGTTGCCCTGAGTTTGGAAGGCGCATGTGCAAAATCGCGATAGACAGAGGTGCTGTGATTATGCCCTATCAATTCGAGCCGGCGGGAGGCGCCTGTAAAATGACCTATAGCCCGGGTAAAATCGGCGGCAGCCAACCCGATAGCGCGACAAGCCAGGAAGGCGGCATGCATGTTCAGCAGGTTATGATCACCAAACACCTGTAATGCCGTGGTGTTGCCTTCAAAGGTTACCGTTGTTTTGCCTTCGTTCACCAGGTGCTCCGGTATGCGATAGGGAATATATTCAATATCAGCTCGCGGGGACTGTGCTATAAGATCCTTCAACTGATCATCTTCAGCATTATAGATCAGCTTTCCGCCCGGTTCAATTTTCTGTATAAAAATGGAAAACTGTTCAAGATAGTTTTCTATGGTAGGAAAAACATTGATATGATCCCAGGATATGCCCGTCAGGATGGCGATATGCGGATACAGGAAATGAAACTTGGGTCTTTTTTCGAGGACACTGGCAGGGTATTCATCACCCTCACAGACCAGCAGCGGGGCATCTTCTGAAAGTTGAACCGAACGATCGAAACCCGTTAAACGGGCACCTACCAGGTAATCAAATCGAAAACCACTTTCCTTTAACACATGCATGATCATAGCGGTAGTGGTGGTTTTCCCATGACTGCCACCTACAATAATCCGCTGCTTATTACGGGATTCATGATAGATATATTCAGGAAAGGAATAAACAGTTATCCCCAGCGCGCGAGCTTTTTGCAATTCAGGATTGTCGTCGCGGGCATGCATACCCAATATGACCGAATCGAGGCTGGAGGTTATTTTTTCCGGAAACCAGCCCTCTGCAGCAGGCAAAATACCTGCAGCCTCGAGATTTGAACGGGCAGGGTCGCGAATGGCATCATCGCTACCGCTTACGGTGTACCCTTTACTTTTAAGTGAAAGGGCTAACTGGTGCATTACGCTGCCGCCGATAGCAATAAAATGAACATGCATATGAATTGGATTTTAAGCTAAAGTATTCAAAAACCGATAATGCGTTAAATATTTTTAAACGCTGTACCCCCTGTTGTAAATCCGAAAAAAATGCTGTTTCTTTACACTTTCCCTTCCCCTGAAATTGCCATCCCTCCTTTGAAAAACCCGGAATTAAGTACACCGGGAACTCTATTGTTAACTAAAATACCTCAAAATGAAAAGAACACTCATTCTGTGTATGCTGGTAGCATCGATGGCTATTTTCACGACCTCCTGTATGACCCAGCAGGGATGCAAGGTAAACCAGGGATATGTTGGTTACGGCCGTTAATTCATCCACTTCGAAACATATTCAACAGACCGCTTAGCGGTCTTTTTTTATACCCGTACCAAATCCACTTCACTCCCCTTTCAGCTCAACCGGCTGTTCCAATTCCGGGATTTTAACGGGGAAAATTCGCCATGCTGTGCTACCTTTGCAGTTAAATCCGTATTTATGAAACTCAATTGGATACCACTGCAACAGGAAGCTCAGCTCGACGACATTAATGAATTGTCTGTCAACCGTTTACAGGTAATTTTCAAACACAGTACCCGCTGTTCAATAAGCGCTGTTGCTAAAAACCGGCTTGAAAATACCCGTGCCCCCCGCGAGGCTGATTTTTATTATCTTGATTTGCTCAAATACCGTGGAATTTCCGCTAAGGTTGAATCAATGTTTGATATTCAGCACGAATCTCCCCAGGTTATTCTTATCAAGGATAAAAAGGCAGTGTACAATGAAAGTCACCTGGGCATTTCAATGGCCGACATTACGACTTTCGCCATGCAATAAATTCAACGGGTAGGAGGAGGCGAAACCGCAAACCATTTTTTCTCGATGCGGTCAATAATGAATATAGATAGAATCAGCCAGAGTACTCCCACGGCAAAACCCGCCAGTACATCACTGAGATAATGCACCCTCAGGTATATTCGGGAGAAACCCACCAACGCAATTATTAGCGCAAGAACCGGGATCAGGATCCATTTCCATTTCTTCTCAAACGCTGAATTCCACACCAGGTAAATCAGCAACCCATAAAAAGTCATCGCAGACATGGAATGTCCGCTGGGAAAACTAAAGCCCAGCACCCCTTCTATTACCGGTAAATCGGGCCGCGGCCGGCTGAAGAAAAGTTTTAACAGCGTCATCATGGCTACACTGCCCAAAGCCACAACCGGAACTTTGATCGAATACCACCTGTGCTTTCTGATCAGTAAAAAATAGAGTCCGAGTGCTACATTGGCAACAATAAGAAACCAGGAAGAACCCAGGTGAGTGATTGGAATCAGTAAATCGGTCAGCGTTTCGGAGCGGATAGCAGCCAGTTGCGAGAACACCCAAAGATCAGTGCTCATCTTATTCAGCCTGAAAACATTATTGACAAGGATATAAAACCCGTAAGCGGAAACAAGGAACAGGAAGAATACGATCAGAAATTCGATGGTGAACAGCCGCAGGATTTTAAGCAGCCGGTTTCCTAACGGGTTGTTTTTCATCTTATTCATCTGGATTTTAGGTATTGTCCAAAAAAAAGCCGGCCCTGTTCAGACCGGCTTTCACTATAGAATTCTATTTATTGCAATGAATTAACGTGTGCTGTAAAAACTGATTTCTTGGTGAGATCGAAATCCAGTTCTTCAAATTTAGAATTGTTGCTTTTGTACTCGGGAACCATTTCCTTCATTTTCCGCACCAGCATATTGACATCACCATGTTCTACCATCAGACCAAGTTCTTCGATATCATTCATCACTTTATTATAGGGATAATTGATCACTTTTGCGATTTTGATCTTTTCATGATGGGTTGGAATGGTGGTTTCTGCTTCATTCAGCAATTCTTCATAAAGTTTTTCACCGGGGCGCAGGCCGGTATAAACCACACTAACATCTTTTCCGGGTATCAATCCGGCCAGTTTGATCATCTTATGCGCCAGGTCGCTGATTTTGACCGGCTCACCCATATCGAATATGAAAATTTCGCCGCCATTGCCCATAACACCTGCTTCCAGCACCAGTTGCACTGCTTCAGGAATAGTCATGAAATAGCGGGTGATCTCCGGATGCGTAACGGTAACCGGACCGCCTTTTTGAATCTGTGCCCTGAAACGTGGAATCACAGAACCATTGGAATCCAGAACATTACCAAAACGGGTGGTGATGAATTTGGTTTTGGTTCCACTGACTTTAGCGTGAACATAGTTCGACCTGTTGGTATTGATCAGGTCAAGGATGTTATCGGCCAGTACAATATCCGGTGCATTATTCAATGACTGAACATAAATTTCAGCGATCCGTTTAGAAGTACCCATTACATTCGTTGGGTTAACAGCTTTATCTGTTGAAACCATCACGAATTTCTCCACATTGTACAACACGGCCAGGTCAGCCATATTCTTGGTGCCCAGCACATTGGTTAGAATGGCTTCGCAAGGATGGTTTTCCATCATCGGCACATGCTTATAAGCCGCGGCATGGAAAACGATATGCGGAGCATATTCCTTGAAAGGGATCTGCATCCGGTTAAGGTCGCGGATGCTGGCAATAAAGGTGCGGATGTTTGCTTCAGGAAACTTTTCTTCCACCTCAAGCTGCATTTCATGCAGGCAGGACTCGGCCTGATCGCACAGTATGACCATTTCAGGTTTGTACTGCAGCACCTGACGCACTATTTCAGCGCCAATGGAACCGGCAGAGCCAGTGATCAGGATCCGCTTTCCGGTCAGTTCGCTGGAAATGCTGGCATTATTGATAACAATCGGCTCGCGTTGCAGCAGGTCTTCGATTTTGAGGTTTTGGATCTGCTTCAGGCTTAAACGACCATAAACCCATTGTTCTGAAGGAGGTACAGTGAGCACCTTAATATTTAGTGCAAGACATTTATCGATAACCATCTGTTTCTCCTTACTGCCGAGCTGTTCGTTGAGGAGGATGAGTTTATCGACATGAAATTTCTCAGCTATTTTCTTCAGGTCTTTAATATGGTATACTTTGATCTGCTCGATATAGCTGTTCACCTTGCTGCGATCGGAATCAATAAATCCTACGATATTGAACTGATCCTGGCTGGAATGCTGGAGCGCCTGTTTGATCAGCAGGGAATTACTTTCTGATCCGTAGATCAGTACACGTTCTTTGGAAGTGGTTGAAATGCGTTTGAAATAATAATACAAACCTTTAACCCCGGTGCGCAACATAACCAGTAAAGAGGAAGCGATAAAAAAGTTTACCAGCAGAACCTTGCCGATATCGAGGGTATGAATATCATAGATCCGGCCGATGATAAGGTTAACACTGATCGGGTACAGGATACTGATCAGCAGTACGGCGGAAAAAATGCGGAACATATCGTGCACATTCGAATAGCGGATAAGACCGGTATGAATACGCATAAAGTAGAAGACGGCTGCAGCAATAACTGCATATAATCCTGTATACAGAAAAAAATGCCCCCGAGCAATATCCGGAAATTCGAATTGCTTGATGATAAAATACGAAAGGGTAAAGGATGCGCAGATGATCACAAGATCGATGACCAGGATCACCCATCTCGGAACAGCTTTGTAAAGGAATAACATTCTTTTCATGGTAGTATAGATTAAGTATACATGATTAAATGGTCTCTACCATAGGAATTGTGGATGGATATATTTCGACTAAACGAATGACGTGTAACCGGGGATAGTGGATAATTGGCGGATAAGGATCAGTTTATGGTCAGGCAACCGTATTCAGTCCGATCATTTCCTTCACACCTTCCACTACTCTGCTGAGGTCTTCTTCAGTTAGATTTGATCCGGAGGGCAGACACAGTCCTGTCTGGAACAATTTTTCCGATGTGCCATCACCATAAAATGGTGCATTGGAAAAAACCGGCTGCATATGCATGGGTTTCCAGAGCGGTCGGGCCTCGATATTCTTTTTCTCCAGGTTTACCCTGATTTCTTCCCTTCCGACAGGACCGTCAACAAAGATAGTACTTAGCCAGCGGTTGCAAAAGTAATTTGAATCAGGCTCATCTGCAAACCGAATTTCCCCATATCCGGAAAAAGCGGTCTTATAATACTCAAAAACCTCCCTGCGCTGCCGGATTCTCTCGGATAAAACTTCCATTTGCCCCCGTCCTATGCCTGCACAGATATTACTAAGGCGGTAATTATAGCCGATATTGGAGTGTTGATAATGCGGAGCGGCATCTCTTGCCTGTGTGGCCAGGAATCGCGCTTTCAGGATCCATTCTTTATTGGCGGAAACCAGCGCACCCCCACCGGAGGTAGTAATGATCTTATTTCCGTTGAATGACAAAATACTCAAATCTCCGAATGTTCCCAAGTTCCGGCCATTAAATTTTGAACCCAGCGCTTCAGCCGCATCTTCCACTACCGGTATCTGGTATCTGCGGGAGATTTCCATTATCTTATCCATCTGAGCCGCCATACCATATAAATGCACCACAATAATGGCCTTGGGGCGGTTTCCCTTCTTAAGTCTTTCCTGAATAGCATTTTCCAGATGCTCAGGCGACATATTCATGGTAAGGGCTTCACTGTCAACAAATACCGGGGTTGCACCCTGGTATGCTATAGGATTAGCCGATGCGGCGAACGTGAAAGACTGGCAAAGCACCTCATCACCCTGCTTAACACCTAAGAGAACCAGGGCCAGGTGCAGCGCTGCTGTACCGGAACTTAATGCCGCCACATGCATGTCACTTCCAAGAAAATCTTCAAGGTCTTTTTCAAACCCATCTACATTCGGACCTAAGGGAGCAATCCAGTTCTGATCAAAGGCTTCCTGTACATAATGCTGTTCCCGTCCTCCCATATGAGGTGAAGAAAGCCAGATTTTTGAGTTCATTGTAATTGAATATCCTTAAATGATGAAACGATATACCCTGAGGCCGGAAATTTATCCATTTGTTGAGGATGAATATTTTTACCGGAATCTTTTATGCAAATTATGTTCCAACCCAGTGATTCGGGAATAATAAAATCTTTCCTGGTGTTATCCCCTACGAAATAAAAATCACGATGTCCAAACCGCTCAATAAATACCCGATAGTTATCCGGATGGGGTTTTTCTGTCCCAAATTCTTCAGATATAATTATACACTCAAACTTATCAGCAATACCGAGCGCTTTCAGCTTATTACGTTGCGTAATACTTCTTCCATCAGTAATTAATCCAAGCGGAACATCACGTGCATATAACTGATTTAAAAAATCTTCAGCTTCATGCGATAATCGTATTTCAGGAATATGTTCACGATACCATTGAAGCAATGTCGCCAGTTCCAATTTCGGAATGATATTCCCAAATTGGGAGAGCAGCCATGTAAAAACATTTTCACCCGCCTGGTACTTCGCCCACATCTGCGCATACAGGTTCTCGCAATCATCAGGCTAACGCCTCCCGGCGATATGGCGGTATGCTGAATGCAGGAAATCGATTTCCTGAAAGAGCGTATCATCCAGGTCAAAAATAAAAAACGTATCAGGCTTAAGCGTTATAACCATGTACCAAAACTTCATCATCATAGCGCAACATCAGCAGGTTGTTCTCCCAGTCATCTGTATACGAAATGAATTGTTGTTGAAAATATTCACGTATCAGCCATCCGGGAAAATTACCGCCGGCACGGTAGCTTAACGGATACCCGCCACCGAAACGCGGATTGATTTCAATACCGATAATCCGTTCGGTATTCCTGTTCATGAACACCTGCAGCGTTAAGCAGCCGATGGCGCCACTGATGGTTTCCAGCCTGCTGTGCAAATAAGGCACGATCGCGTTTTTACACGCCAGCGCTTTATTGACTTCCCCACTCCTCACCCAGATGCGCTTACGGGGAATGATACATTTAACCCTGTTATCCCTTCCATAATACATATCCACCGTGTACTCATCATGTTCCTGCTTATCTATATATTCCATGAAAAGAAACTTTTCATTACGCATATGGTACTCCGTAAGTTCTTCCTGTCTAATGATCAGAAAGGTATCTACACTCAGACTGCCGTCATAAGGTTTGATGAATAACGGAAAAGTTGGATGATGTTTATCAACTGCTTTTGGCACTTCAATGGAATGGGCTTCAAAAAAGGCATTGATCTTACGCTTATCGCGGCATTGATCTACAAATGCCTTATCAGATACGATCACCTCAATACCCTCTTTGCGGAACAGCTCCACATTAACAGCAAGAACCTGAAGTTCGGTATCAATGGTGGGAACGATCATGCGTATGTTCTGCTGTTTGCAAAGTGTAAGCAGCTCATCAATGTATGCAGGATCAGTTACCCGTTTAACCTGGAAATAACGGTCCGATACATTACAGGCAGCGCTGAGCCCCGGTTGCATATCGGTTGTAAAAACCTGTGCATCCGGGTCATACTTTTTTAATTCCGCCTGAAAAGCCCGCACCAGCGATACCCTCTGCCCTGCTGATGTTATCAGTATATTATTCATATTAGTTTTCGGTTGTACGTATCCGTGCCAGCGTATGATCGTTGCCAATTGGATATTCTTCTATAATCCTGTCCCGGATTTCTTTGGCAAAGCGGATATTATTCCGGTAAATGACCAGTGATGCTCCGAGTTTTTCCGCATCATTCCATAATTTATCCTTATCCATATGCCCGGCGAAATAATAACAATAGTTTGGAGATATGCTGTACCCTATTATCAGCGAACGGCCGCCATAATAGGGAGCCATTACCGTTTCATCTCCTATAATATTTTTATATGCCCTAACCTGGCTGATGAACGTTTTGTCTGCCTTTGCTTCCCGCTTATTGATATTTCCAATAACCAGATCAGCCACCAGAAATAAGCCGATAAGTATTGCTGTGCCATAGGTACTGAATTTCGCCTGCTTCCCGGTGAACAGCCCGGTAAAATAATAAAAACATAACAGCAGCAGCGGAATCAGGATGGAAGAAAAGCGATACTGATTTTCAAAAACCATGATGGTTAAGAAATGTAAAACTATAAATCCGGTGGTAATGAAAACGAGCTGTTTTCTTCGCGGCGACAGTGATCTGAACCTGGTCAGCAATACCACCACCGGCAGCATCAGCAAATTCACGGGATAACGAAATACGGCATCCTCTCCTCCTGGGGTGAATTGCATGGTCAGCGCGCGCCAGGATTTTTCAAATAGTATCCGCACAAGATTGCCAAGATCCTGTGCAGGCAGATCCGGGAATAGATAATTCACCATATTGGAATTTCCCCTGCGTACTTCAGCCACCAGGCTCAGCACCGGAATCGGTTTGATGGTATGCCCCGGAAACAGGTAGGGCTTCATTAGATAACAGGCCGACGCTACCAGCAGAAAAACTCCTGCCGCGCTGAATCGCTTTCCACCGCTTTCAAAACGAAAGAAAAATAAGGTGATCAGTACAAATAATAACAGGTAGTTGTCGCGCTGGTACAGAAGAATGCCGGTTACCAGTCCGGCAAGCAAAGCCCTTATCAGTACATTTGCCGGAGAAATCAGTATAACGGCAATGACTAGCGTAAGCATTTCATTAAAAACTTCCGGCAGGCCCTGCATGCCCAGGTAGAAATTCAGGGGAATAAACAGGAACATCACCAGCGAGGCAAGCATCCAGCCACGGTGTGGCGACTCATCCTGCTTCATGATGCGATACAGCATGGCAAGGCACGCCAGCATGAAGAAGCAGTTCATCAATACCCAGGCAAGATGCGGATCACTTACCAGGAAGGCCAACCCTGTTACCAAATAAACCACCGGCCGGTTTTGTACCCAGGGCCGGGGCAGATCCTTTAGTGTTTCAGGAAGACCGGCAGGAAAAATATTGTTAGTACGAAATTTTCCATCCTGATGAACAACCCGGTCAACATTGCCGATATTCCAGTATTGATCGGAGCCCCGTGGATCGGGAGAATAAAAAAAGGTCAGTGCGGTATACAGCACAATAGCAGTCAGCAACAGACCGGAGAACACCCGGTTACGGTTGAAGAAAGACCCTTTATGCTGATGTAATGCAGATTCCATGGCGTCAAAAATAAAGCATCTAAGCTTCCCCGGTGAATCTTTCCATGGTGGCGGAGGTGGAAGAACTGATACCCTCTGACTTAAAAACCTTTTTAACGGTAAGCAGCAATATTTTAAGATCAAGTAAGAAGCTCATATGGTCAACATACCATACGTCAAATATGAATTTCTGTTTCCAGGTAATGGCGTTACGTCCGTTAACCTGCGCCCATCCGGTAATACCCGGCTTAACTTCATGACGGCGGCGTTGTTCAGCGTTGTACAGCGGAAGGTAATCGACCAGCAGCGGGCGCGGACCGACAAGGCTCATATCGCCAAGAATAACATTTAACAGTTGCGGAATTTCATCCAGTGATGTTTTGCGAACAAAACCACCAACAGGTGTGATACGGTCTTCATCAGGAAGCAGATCACCCATACGATCCCGACGATCGTTCATGGTTTTGAATTTGATAACCCGGAAAACCCGTTCATTTTTTCCCGGGCGGCGCTGGAAAAAAAATGGTGTTCCTCTGTTGGCAACGGCCAGCATTGCGGCGACCAGCAGGAACAGCGGTGATAGCAGCAGGAATGCCGGAACAGCTACGACCAGATCAAATAAACGTTTGAAAAATTTCTTATACAACATAACAGCAACCGCGTGAATAATAGAATACAGGTTCAGGGAGAATATCGATATTTATCAATATCAGCTTTTATATACCCTGCCGCTTTCCAGTTTGTAGCGCTGATTGCTTTCCGGACATACCGCTTCACCCTGTTCATTGAATTGCAGGCGGTGGCCGTATTCACTCATCCAACCCATCTGCCGGGCTGGATTTCCCACCACCAGAGCATAAGGTGGAACATTTTTGGTAACCACCGCGCCGGCACCGATGAAGGCGTATTCACCTATATCATGTCCACACACGATCGTTGCATTGGCTCCAATAGAAGCGCCTTTGCCGACATGCGTGCGGGAGTATTGCCCACGGCGGTTTACCGCACTGCGCGGATTGGTAACATTGGTAAATACGCAGCTTGGCCCAAGGAATACATCATCACCGCAGGTTACACCGGTATATACTGATACATTATTCTGAATTTTTACATTATTGCCCAGTACCACTTCCGGAAATATCACACAATTCTGGCCAATACTGCAGTTTTCGCCGATCGTACAACCGGGAAGTATATGCGAAAAATGCCAAACCTTTGTACCCTTTCCTATCGTACAATTCTCTTCAACGATTGCCGATTCATGAACATAATAATCCATACAATACCATTTATTTTAAAGCGTTAACCTGCTTCCTTACCCTGCAACTGCCGGATATTCCTCGATTCATAAATTCGTTCAATAATCTCAACAACCTTAAGGCCTTCAAGCGCGTTGGCCGTGATGGTGTCATTACCATTCAGGGTGTTGATCACATTTTCAATTACATAATGATGGTTGGCCGCGCTTCCCTTGAAAGGTCCGTAATCGTTGGGAGGGTTGGTTGGCGGAAGTTCAGGCTGCTCATAATTCTCAATATGACAGTATTCAATTTCGTTCATATACTGTCCGCCCACTTTAGCCGATCCTTTTGTTCCGATAACGGTGATGGAACTTTCCATATTAGTATCCCATACGGCAGTGGAGAAATTGAGACTGCCCATTCCCCCATTCACAAATTCAAACTGCACATAACCGGAATCTTCAAATTCGGTATTATGTTTATGGGAAAAATTCGCAAAAGAAGATTTGATATTTTTAACATCGCCGAAAACCCAGTACATGATATCAATAAAGTGTGAGAACTGGGTAAACAGCGCGCCACCATCGAGTTCAAGCGTGCCTTTCCAGCCGCCGGGTTTATAATAGCGGTCATCGCGGTTCCAGTAACAGTTCACCTGTACCATCAGCACATCACCGATATGCCTGTTGCTAACGATATCTTTCAGCCACTTGCTGGGCGGGCTATAACGGTTCTGCTTTACAACAAAAACCTGTTTGGACATTTTTAGTGCTGTGAATATAACATCTTCACAATCTTTTTTCGACAGCGCCATAGGCTTTTCGATCACCACATGAAATTTCCGGGAGAGCGCTTCGATAGCGAGAGGGGCGTGCAAACCGTTCGGAGTGCATATATTGATCACATCTGCTGTGATGCCTGATTCGAAAAATTCCTTTAGTGAAGCAAAGAGCGGAACATTTTTCAACTGATCGAAACCATTGAGCTGAGCAGGTATCGGCTCAACCAGCGCGGCCAGTTCAGCGCCGGGAGTACCCAGCACCATATGTGCATGTCTCTTGCCAATAGCGCCTAATCCAACTACGACAAACCTGATATTATCCATTTAAAACTGTATTTGTTGCTGTACTGTATAATAAATTGTTCAATGACTCATTTAAATCTTCAGCCAGGGCTTTGTACGTGAGTTTTTTGTAGAGATAAGCCTTACCCCTGGCCCCCATTTCTGTGAGCTCAGCAGGATCAGTATGAAAAAACTGAAGAATGCCTTCTTTCAGTTTCTCCTTATTATTGGCTTCCACAAAGATGCCACAGCCGGCTTCATCGATGATACATTTTTTGCCGCTGTAAGCCACCAGCAAGGGTCGGGCCGCGTGCATATAATCCATCCATTTATTCGGACTAACTCCAAAGCGGTAGATGGGTACATCGAGGCAGGGGTTGATCAGGATATCCATTTCCTGAAGCAGGGGTTGTAGTTCACGTTTTTTCACCGGAGGAATGAAACGGATATTGGAAAGGTGGCCATATTTTTCCTGGAACCCTGGTTTCAGTGGACCATCACCAATAAATATGAATTTTATTTGCGGATAGCTGTTTTCAAATTCCACAGCTGTTTCAAAAAGCAATTCCAGGGCGTTGGCAACGCCTAAGGTTCCTCCATAGCCTACCCTGAATTCACCACCTTTTTTAGGGCCGAGAATCTGTTCGGCAAGATGAGGCTGATCTTCATTAACCAGGTATTCGGGATCCACACCCATAGGAATCCACTTGAAGCGGAAAGGTTTTTTGATCACATTTCCGATATGCTCACTGGCATTTGGCAGCGTACTCAAAATGAGATCGGCGTGTTTGTAGCCGAACTTTTCGACCCATCCCAGCACTTTAACGGCCGGATGGTTGGGAGAATACTTGCCTACTTCCACCAGCGTAAGCGGATAGATATCGCGGATTTCGAGTACCAACGGAACTTTCAGCCATTTCTTCAGAAACACCCCATAAAGAAAAGTCAGGATAGACAGCGAAGAAACGATGACCACATCGGGCTTAAACGCTTTGATTTTATTGCGAAACCGGAAAAGGTTGAATTCAAAAATTATCCAGCTCCAGACACGTTTGAAGTTGAAGCCGAGAGAAATCTGAGGACCGTTCAGCGTTACACTTTCCATTCTGCCCATCTTTTTAGAACGGTACAGGCCTTTGATCTCTGGCACTTTTCCAAGAGTTGATCTTGATCCTACCAGCAAAACTTCATTATCCTCCATTCTCGAAAGGTATTTCGAGAGAAAAAATTGTCTTGTGGGTGAGCCGATTTCAGGTAATACGGCATATTTACTGATGTAAGCGATCTTCACGATGGAATATTTAGGATTTTAAGGGCGTCGGTAAAATTTACAAATTTATACCTGTGCTCACTGAGATAATTGGTGATCCAGAGATACCATGATCTGAAATCAGGATATCCCTCGTTAAACAACACATCATGGAAGTTAATTACGAAAAATGGAATTCCTTCCTGATGGGCTTTGTTCAAAATTGTTAATGTCCTGTCTTTTAACGCTGAATGATCATTTTTATGATGCGATACAAAGCCGGCATCCATAATGCTGATCGGGATTTCCCACATCTGCCCCATTTTCGAGGGCATGCTCAGGGAATATTCCGTGGAATCATAAAGAAAGCCGAGTTTGTTCATCAGCGCAAAAGTATGTTCATCTTTTCTCAAATAATGATTTCTTATGCCGAGGGGGTAATTTTCAGGCAGCAGGCTGAGTAGCCGGTTTTTTTCCTCCTGCAGCAATTCCTCATTATTATACCCCTGGCCATGCAGGCCGACCAATACATCTTCTTTCAGTAAATATTCAATAAATGGCGCGGCATCTTTCCAGTTATAGGATAAATTGAGCCCTTTGCGCATTCCGAAAAAAAATGTTTCCCTGATGTTGAGCGAACGGTTGTATTCATGCAATTCCCGTATACGGTTCAGTTGCAGGGAAAAACGCTGCCTGAACGAGGAAAAGGATAATCCACCCCCCGCAATGCTTTTTGCTCCCCGTAAAACGGCACCGGGGATAAATGTATCGGCCAGGTGTTCCTTCAGGTACAGGTGATCAACATCGTGAGAAATGATTATATCCATTCAGTGCCTTATTTTAAATTGATGTTCTGCTTTTCGTTCAGAATACCCCGGTATGCTGTTAGTAGCTTTTGTTCCTGCATATCCCAGTTGAACTGCTGCTGTACAAAACGTATTCCTTCTTCACTCAAACGCCGGTAAACATCCGGGTTTTCATAAAGGAATTCAATTTTACGTGCAATGGCATCGGTATCTGTAGGATCAACGGTCAGTCCTCCGCCGAATTCTTCTGTGAACATATGCAGCAGCTTGAAATCTGACATCAGGTACGGAATACCCATTCCGGCATATTCAAACAGTTTCACAATATTCTCCCCGGGTATATAGGTAAATGCTGATACCGGTTGTAGCAGGATCAGGCCAACATGACATTTGGCCAGCTCTTTATTCAGCACTTCCCATGGAATTCTTCCGTGAAAGACCACCCTTGGACTTGATTCAAATAGTTCTGTCAGTTCGGGAAAACGGCAACTGCCAATGATATGCAGTTTAATGCCGGGGTACTTAACTTTTTCAATAGCTTCCACACATTTCCTCAGTCCCCGTTGTTCATGAATTGTGCCAAGGTAAACCACGCGGAAATCTTCCTCAGCAACCACATTCTTAGGAACTGAATCCTGAACAAATTCCAGGGTTGGAAAGTTTCCTATTGATATGGTTTTATCTGCGCGAAACTGTTTTGCAGTGATGGTATCCGCGGTTACAATCAGGTCGAGCTGATTGGCCATCCAGATCTCCATCCGTCTCCATATACCAATTATAAGACCTTTCATGAAATTCAACGAACCAAAATGCTTGCTTTTCATTTTGTTGGTGTAATGTTCATGAACATCATACACCACTTTTTTGCCGTAGAATTTTTTGAGCAGGTAACCCGTAACGATCAATTCCGGATCATGGAAATGGTATACAGCACAATTTTGCCGCTTCAGCACCGGCAGAATGGTAAATACCCTTTTAAGCCGGTTGATGAATCCTTCCGGCTTTCCCAATCCCACAACATTGATTCCCTCCCGCATTCCACTGAAATCTGATGTAGATACAAGGGTAACATCATACTCCCTGAGCAGGGATTTACATTCTTTATGGTATATCCGCTCATCTTCCAGCAAATGCGCTATTGTAAACTGACAGATTTTAATCTTCATGATTTCGTATAACTTTTCGGTATAACGCGATATAGGATGGCGCAAAAGCAGCAGCATTGAACTTCTCCTGAATAAAAGGTCTGCTTAATGCCATGCAGGTATTTCGGAATCCATCATCTTCCACCATCTTCATAATCGCTTTGACTAATTCTTCTGTATTTCCGGGTTTGGTGAGAATTCCCAGCTTACCATTCCGTATTATTTCCGGAATGCCGCCGGTGTCTGATCCTATCAATGCGCAACCACATGCAGCAGCTTCCATTCCCGCATTGGGCAGCCCTTCAAACATACTCGGAATAATAACTACGTGTGAACGCTGAAACAGGCTGTTAACCTGGGTTCGGGATACCTGGCCAACCACTTCAATATGCAATGCTTCGGGATCCATACCAGTGTTGCTGATCACTTCCTCAGCCGTTACCCGGGGACCACCGAAGAGCAATTTAATTTTATATTTCCGATCAGCTTGCTCAACAACCTGCTTCCAGGCCTTAAGCAGCGTTACGCCACCTTTCTCATCCCTTCCATAACTGGTAGACACAACCGAAAACCCGCCGATATAGGTAAAAACAATTTCATCAACTGGTCTTCTGGATTCATCAGGATAAAAATCAGCAGTATTCACGCCCCGGTAAACCACCGCAGTTTCAACGGCCGGAAAAATTGAAGCCGCCTGTTCAGCCAGGCTGTTACTGTTGGCAGAAAAGATATCTACATTCGATTCGAAATTTTTAACGCCCAAAAACCGGGACAGTTCAGGCAATACAATATTGACATCTGATCCAATACACTGAGCGATATGTGGAATGCCCCACTGTTTGCTCAGGTAGGCAGCCACAACACCCGCATGCGCGGCACCTACGGAGTGGATGACATGAATGCTGCGCATGTTCATGACCTTTTTTATCTGGCGGGCAAAAAGTTTTTTATACAGCAGAATATTCAATGCCTTTAACCTTCCGGGTAGTTGGGCATAGAATGGAAGGCTGATAGCGGTTATATTTACTCCGTCGATTTCATAGGATTTTTTCACCGGACGTCCGGGCTTCCAGGAGCGGAGATGCAGTACATTAACCTGAACACCCGCAGCCTTCAGGTTGCTGACCGCCCTTAAATTAAAGGGGCTGACATGCTTCTGATCCGGACTGGGAAATGTGTTGGCTATAAATAAAACGTTCATATCAATATCCATTCCTGCGCTGTTCAAATTGTAGTGGTTAATTATATCAGGCTAACCAATTTTTGCGGATCCATTCGATCCGCAGATTTGCACAGCGGTTCCTGAAAAAATCACCTTTCTCGAAAATCCATTCTCCGGTTTCCTGTTGGTATAAATAACGACCTTCCAGTTCTTCGTCATGGATATCTTTTCCACCCCAAAGCGCATGAATTTCATTGATCAGAAACCTGCCATCGGTTGTTTTAAAGAAATCGACATTTATATTCGGAACAGAAAATTTTTCACTGATCTCACGGGTTTGATCCAGCAGGGTTTGCGGCGGTTTAGCCCAGATGATATCACCCGATCCGCTATGAAATTCGCCCACCCTGATCTTGAACCGGCAGAAATAGGATTCACCCACCCGCACAATCCGCCATTCTTCACAATCAGGAAGAAATTCCTGAAAGATGATATAACCGGAGTGCCGGTCGTTATACCCTTTGTTTTTCAGCATAATGCCTCTTTTGAAGGCTTTATTGATGAACGACATTCCTTCCTGAACAGATTTTATTATATATACCCCACTGGCTGAAGCACCCTGATCTGTTTTTAATACAACAGGCAGTTTCGAGTTGGTTAAGAAGTCAACAGCCTGCTGCCGGGAGAAAAATACAGTTGTTTTTGGATGCGGAAGTTTTTGAGATTCCAGCCAGTTAAGAGTTTTCCGCTTACTTTCATATAACCATAACACATCCAGTGAGGGGAAAATTTTCTTTTTCAGGTGAACACTTACCGTATACATTCGCTCATCCCAATACTGTTTTTGTATAGGTTTATAAATTGTAGGCCAGAATAAAAACGCTTTAGCATCGCTTTTCTCTATAGTTGATATCCAGTCGGGAAGTGAAGGATCTATGATTTCATAATTTTGCTTCAGTTCAATACACACTTTAATGTATAACGCATACTCATGACCGGGATCGGTAAGAATACCAATTACCGGAGCGCCGGGTTCAAATATATACCCATTAGCGTACTCCGTATTGAGATAGGGATTTCTTTTCTCCCAGATCTTCTGTTGAATCCGGTCGAACCCTAAAAGCAATTTTATATTTCGTCGCAGCTGTTTGATCATAAATTAAAAAGATGTTTTAAGGAATATGCCGCGCTGAGCATCGGTTCAAATCGCTTTGAAGAATTCAATAAATTGTTGGTTTGTACAGACAGCCCGAGCGTTGAAAATACGGTAAGCTGTTCCTTTTCGAATTCAGTAAGGCGTGATGCGGCGCCTGTTTCCGCTGGTTTATTCCATGAGGCCAGTGCAGGCATCTTAACCATACAGCGAAGGGCATCGAGTACTTTTGCTTTCCCGGGATAAGCATCAAACGCATACCCATAGCCGCTGGAAATTTTTGCCAGTGTTGGAGAAAGTATTCTGATCAGGTCTGCCTCAAAATTCCCTCCCCTGCCCTGGTAAGGTCGGGTCGCATAACTCATTGCAATTACCTCGCGGTCGGAAAACGGTGTATAGTAATGGCAAAACTGATTTTCAGCGGAGTTACGTACACTATGCCAGTCGCGCAGAAACAAGTCTCCATAGAATTTCTTGCGGTCAGCTAACCGGATAGTTGAAGAACATTCAAGTTCCGATTGTATATAGTTCGTGAACAGCGTATTCACTGCTGCGGCCTGATCCCCTGGAATAAAATAAGATATGTCGGCCCCGGCGAGCAGATAGGTATTCATCCATTGCCGGATACCGGAAGAGAAGCCATGATCATAATTATAATTCCGGAAAAGCTCTCCTCCGACGCCGGAAAAATGCACCGCATCCGCACCCATAACATCCATCCGGAAGGGCGCGGTATAATCGGGTTTTGAATACTGCATCATGGTCACGGCCTGCCCGTCAAAAAAGTTGAAGGCTTTACGGAATACCTCTTCCTGGGCGTCGTAATCATTTGGACGGCCGGTCGCCTTTTTGATCAGTTCTATGCCCATCGACTGCGCGATTTTCTGAGCAATTACCGGATCACTGGCGCCGGGCTTATGAAAAGTAAAAAATGAAAGATCATGAACTGTGGTATGGGAAAGCAGGGCAGCCATCAACCGGCTGTCATAACCGGAAGATAAACCCAGGAAAGAACGACGGTCGTGGTTTATGGCGACCTTCATTTTAGTCACCAGCAGGTCAGCGCTGGCTTGCAGTGCTTCCTGTTTGTTGTGGAATTCCGAAATAGTTTCCGCTACTTCCAATCGTCTGTAATCCATTTTTTCCGGAAGCTGGCGACCATGTAAAACCCGTTCAATTCCATTGATCCATGTATGTACACCGGGATTAAAACCAAAAACCAGATTAAAGCCCAGTACATCCTGGTTAAGGTTCAGGTGATCAGCAATGCGGGCAAGAGCCAGGAACGATGAACTTATGGCGCCGGTTCGGGTATCGGTATAAAAGCGGAATATTGCTGCTGCATCATGTAAACAAAGAATACGATCGGTTGCTGCCTGATACACCAACAGGCAGAAGGTTCCCTGAAATTCCTCATCCCGCATATGCGATGACCGTATGGATTCAAAAAGCGCGGGGATATCGCGGCTTAACAATTTTCCTCTGAAATAACAGGTACCAGTAACCGCTATCACATTGCCCTGCTGATCGTTCCAAACCTGGGCTGAAGAACCACCGATAGATGGATACCACAGCAGGGAAAAGTTCCCCATGACATGAACCTCAGGCCGGCGGAATCCCTTCTCTTCAAAAACAGCTTTAAGTTTCTGATCATGAACAGCATCGTATAAACTGGAAGGCAGAAGCGCGAAAGCAGCCATTAATTCGGTTATTATTATTGAGGCTGTGTATCCGGAAGTGCAGCATATTGCTCCTGTTCTTCCAACTCAACCTGTTCATCATAAATTTTATGTAGAAAGCCATGAAACATGGCAAAGACCAACAACGCTGCAGGATCGAGAAACGCCGGCCGGCCTGAACCCAGAAAAAGGTGTCCGATACCAAAACCAGCGGCAATAACGAAAAAATTAGGATACTTCTTACTTCTTCCTACTATTATACACTTCTTATAATAGTCATGAAAAATAGCCATATATAACAGGAAGGCGGGAAGCCCCATTGAAGCAAGTATTTCAATATAATCATTATGAGCGACCTGCCCTGTGGTGGAAAAATTACTGAAACTGCCCAGGCCAATCCCCACGAGTGGACTTGAAAGAAAGAATTTGATTCCGTCGTTGATCAGCAGCAAACGAACTGCGGCGCCACCCTCAAGATTATCGCGTTCAAGTCTTGCTCCTACAGTGGTATTCGCGAGCAGCAGATCGAATGCTACATTATAGACGATCACTCCGGCAAGCACTAAAAATATCATCAATCCCTGATGCTTTCGTTTCAGAATCATGA